>CAJURV010000046.1 GCA_910588925.1 uncultured Rikenellaceae bacterium | reverse complement strand
TACTGCACTGTAATTTGTATGCTGTTTTTGCAGTTCGGTTTTGAAATTACACGGTGGTTTTACGTGTGCGCATTATCGGTCCAGCCTTTGCGTTTCCGATGTTTCAAAAACAATGCCGTTGATAACGGGATATAACGATTAGGGTGATATCCGATAACGAAAATAGTCGAATAAAACCGTATAAAGTTTTTTTATTGAATAATAGTTCTTATCTTTGCATAAGATTTGTAAGGAAAATGTAAGAGTTCCGGACTTTACGCGCCGGGATTCTTTATTTTTTACGTTTTCGATTACGATCTGAAAATAATTATTGTCGAATTTGAATAAGGATTACACGATGGCTAACGTAGTATATTTAACACAGGAAGGGCTTCAGAAAGTACGCGAAGAGCTCGATCATCTAAGGGGCGTGGAGCGTCCGGCCGTGCAGGCACAGATAGCAGAGGCGCGGGATAAGGGCGACCTGTCGGAAAATGCCGAATACGATGCGGCTAAAGAGGCTCAGGGGCTTTTGGAGATGAAAATAGCCAAATTGGAGGAGCTTTTCGCGTCGGCGAGAGTCATAGACGAGTCGCAGATAGATACGGAAACCGTACAGATACTCACTCGTGTAAAACTGAAGAATATAGCCACCGGCAAGACTATGGAATATACACTCGTTTCCGAACGCGAAGCCGATCTCAAATCTAAAAAACTATCTATAGGAACACCTATAGCCAAAGCCATAATAGGCAAGAAAAAAGGCGAAGTGGTGGAGGTAGAGGCTCCCGCCGGCAAGATGAAACTGGAGATTGTGGATATAGCTATATAGTCTTACATGATAAGGCCCTGCATTCGGGCTTTTGACTTTAGGCGCCTGTGGTGGTTTGCCTGTTTTGTAACAGCTGGTTACAGCTTACGACAAGGCCATATTATTTGTAAAACGGATACATCGTGTATCCGTTTTTTTATTGTGGAATTAATCGTTTTTTAACTCATTTTTATATGACTGTACTTTAATAAATGTTACTTTTCTTATACTTTAAATTACTGTAATACAATTTATTGTGATGGCATTCTATTCCCGGTAGTAAAATTACATCCTAAAAATATACCGGAAAATTTGCCGGGAAACAAATTTTATCTACCTTTGTGCCCGGAGAGATGGCAGAGTGGTCGAATGCGGCTGTCTTGAAAACAGTTGTGCTGAGAGGCACCGGGGGTTCGAATCCCTCTCTCTCCGCTGAACCTCAAAGACAAAATGAGGTCAAACAATGATAAATCCTGTAAGATCAAGGTCTTACGGGATTTTTTGTTATTCCTTTCGGATACCCGAAAGACACTCATAGATGAATATCTCAAAAGGCACTATTAGAACGCCTCACACTGATTGACTACTGCACGGTTATCACTCAAAATGTCCACTTAGAACTTTTGCAATGCAATCCATCACCACAAATGTCCAACTTGCCGAGTTTCGTTACCAAATCGTTACTGAAAAGCAATTAGACGCAAACTTCTGTCCGGAAGATGCCGACTATATGTGCGGTGTTATAGAACCATCTCTTTACGCCTTGCAGAACATATCTTTGTTGCTATTTGAAATACGAATAGTTTGTAATATTGTGATTCGTGTAGGCATAATTTGTTTGTGGTTACACTGAAACGACATTTCCAGTTACGATAAATATATCATTTGTCGCATCAATAGTGCTACGGTACGTTTAATGCGCTATTGTGGCGAAAGACGTTTTGATATTGCCGATAAAACGTGTCTGTATTATACTCAAAAAGCTGTTACCACCATTCGACTGTGTGGTTGTCGTACGTAAATATCCTGTTTTCCACACCTTTGGTACGGTCTATTACTAGGTATAGCGTGCCTGACGGAATATTATCCCAAGTCAGTTTGTATTCGGAAGCTGTTTTGCGTCCGGCAGATTGCCATCCGTTGTTCCAATAGAACATTTCGTACACATCGCCGGGCCATATATCGTTGTCGTCGGTTCGTGGCATATATTTTATGGAGGTGATATTGCGAGGAGTGCCTAAGTCGAGACCGACCCATGCGCCTGACGGTTTTTCCGCTTTACAATAGGTAAGCATTTTGCCGTCGAAAAGATTAGCAGGGTTCTCTATACTTCCCGAGTCGGTACCGTATATGGTCTTGCCTGCAAGCAGTTCGTCGCCGGAGTAGAAACACAGCCTGCATACGCTGTAGGCGGTGTCGGGCAGGTGCATGTCGGGGAAGCGATACCTGACGTATCTGAACTTTTTGTCGGCATGGTCGGTGTTGTGCGGCGTCAGCGGATGCGGTTGTAGCGAATCTATGGTAAATAGAGTAACGGCATCTCTGAAATCGGCGCTATTGGATGCCTCGAAACGGGTGCCTGTCATGTTCGTTGCATCGTTGCAGAAGCTTCGGAATAACGGATACTTGCGTTTTACAGTCACACTCTGCAAGGCATCCGCATTGGCGACGAGTGCTGTCACGGAGCCGTCTTCCTTCGCAAGCACCGGAGCCGATGCCGGAATTATCCCGCCGTTTTTGTAATAGGCCGGAAGATATACTATACCGAGGTCGCCTCCCTCGAATCGGAACGCATCGTGATTGAACCCCTGTCCGTTTCCCATGTCACGAAACAACGCTCTGCCGTCTATGATCTCCGCACAGGCCACCGGTATCCATCTGCTGTTGTTGAATGTGCACAGCCATGCCAATTTGCTTACGGATTCGTCGAGATTGTCTATGGCGATATCGACAGTCGGCATATCGTATTGTCCTGTTACGTCTATCATATCCATACCGGAAAAATACGCTGGGATCGACTCGCTGTTTTTGTACTTGAACGGAAGTGTTTCCGTCGCCATGCCGTAACAGCTGCGATAAACCTTGGCCAACCGATGGTCGTCTAATATACGCACCGTATTGTCGCCATAGAAGCCTATCGGCATGGTAGTTCCGTCGGGAGCTATTATCGCGTTCCACGAGTGGCCTGAACTTCGGTTGCCCCATGCCGGTGTCGACTCCGTGGATGAGGGAATGCCTCTCGAACGCAACAACATCGTAGTGTAGTCGGACATGGCGCCGCAATGGCCCTCTTTAACCATGTCCATCTGTCTGAACGACAAGTCGAAAGGCAGATGCACATCGCTCGAGAAATTAACGCCTGACGTATTTATCAACAGTCGTCCCAACTCCCACATATCACCGGCGGTTTTGAGTGAATCCTCCTCGGGCCTATGGAACGATAGCGCGTCGTTACGCCAATTCTCGAGTTTCTCGTGATCTACCCTGTACGGCAACACCCATCGGCAGAAGTCATTGAACGAATACTCCTTTGCCCACGGAGTAGATCGCCACTGTTCGAATGCCGCATCTATCCCGGAGATCAGAAAATCTGCGGATACGGTTTGGGTGTCGTACGATATATCGTAACCGCCCTGAACGTTGTTACGCATAGATCTTATGGCATCTATGCCTTTGCCGGTCAATCTTCCGTCATCCGAACGCATATCGGCAAGACGTGCGAAAAGTTCCTCGTAACTGTCTAAGAATAGCGGCACCGAACTGTATTCGCCCTGCATGTTGTCTAAGAGGAAACGGGCTGCCATGAGCTTCTGTGTATCTTGATCTTCGAATGTGTAGTGCGACACTATCCGCTCCATACGAGCATTGTCTTCAACACATCCGCTACCGGTGTCGCATGAATGAATAGTTGCTGCCGCCATTGCCGCTGTGATGGTTAGAACGTATTCGCCGATATAATTTCTCATACTGGATTCTATATTTTTTATAAATATAAGGATAAAAACCGTAATACGACAAATCGGCGCAAAAAGATTGTCCATACAATATTAAAATAAATGATAAAACCGGACGGAACCGACAAAAAATCGAACAAGACTAATCGTACGATTGAGCCTGTATACGCAAAGGTTGCAGGTTAAATGGCGACATGGCAAATACTTATGAATGGTTTTGCTCGTATTATGGCTTGCTACGAGTATGTGCAGCTATTTTTGAGTGGTTGATACTCCGATGCAGGAAACGAAACAAACTGTCTGATCGTTTGTAAGCAAACGTAGTATGTGAATATGTCCTTTTTTTGCCTGTGTATAATCAATTATTTGAAAATTTATTTTTTTAACGCGAAAATTGTATTATCTTTATATCGTTTTAGACGATCTGTCTTACGCATTGTCAGCGATAAGGCGCGGTGAAACACATATGCCTCTAACCCCGATTTTATGAAGTCTAAAGTATCGGAATATATATACGTAGCTATTGCAGCGGTTTTGATGTCGGCTGCGATAAGCGCGTGTATCGACGTGCCGTCTTCCGCACGGTTTGTCTACAATACGGATAAGATGCTGTTCCATATAGGGCTTTTGGGGCTTGCTGCGGTGATCGGGTCGTTTTTCGTACGTCCGCGCATAAGATTGGTGGCCATAGATGCGGCGGTTGCGGCAGCGGTGGTCATAACGCTCGTTTCTGCATGTGTAAACGGGGGCATCGCTTCCGGTTATAGTCTGTCCGAAGCTTTACCTTATCTTCTGCTATATGTGATATTCCGCTCTTTTTTCAGCTCCTGCCCCAGGCGCGGAGAGATTGCGGCCGAAACCATACTGTTCCTCTTCACCGTTTTCGAGGCGTTTACAGGTCTGAGACAGATATATGGCTTTGCCTCCTCAAACCACGGTCTGTTCAGTATTACGGGTACTTTTTTCAATCCCGGGCCTTATGCCGGATTTTTGGCTATGGGCATGGCCGCCGCTTTCGGTTTCGTGCTCAGATACGGTCGTTCGGTAGTGTCGATAGTGTCAGCCCGTCGTTATACTACAGGGGCGGTTATCTTCCGGTTGGTGCCGTTCGCGTCGGCGTGTGCCGCGTTGCTCTTGTCGGTTATCGTTATGCCCGCCACCGAGAGCCGTGCCGCATGGTTGGCGGCGGTTGCCGGGGTGTCGGTGGCCTTGTTGTCGGACACTCGTTGTCGTAAGATGTTGCGACGTGTGCGCGTGCTCTCGTGGAAGAGTGTGGCGGCAGTGACGGTGGTTGCGGTGGCATTGTGGGGAGCCTATCTTATGAAAGAGCGGTCGGCCGACGGACGTTTGCTTATATGGAAAATAGAGGCGAGAGCTATGGCCGTACATCCTCTCCTTGGCGTAGGACCCGGTAATTTCGCAGGAGCGTTCGGCAGGGAGCAGGCCCGTTATCTATCCTCCGGAAACGCTTCAGACGTAGAGCGTTCGGTGGCCGGGTCTCCTGAGTACGGCTTCAACGAATATCTGCGTATAGGCACAGAGACGGGAGTGCCGGGCCTTGTGGCCGCAGTTGCGCTGACATTGCTTACGGTGTGGGCGTTGTTCCGACAGAGAAAGCCGTCGTCATGCGCTGTTGCGGCTCTTGCTGTTTTCGCATTCTTCTCGTATCCTCTCTATTTCGCTCCCGTAAATTTTCTCCTTGTCATGTTCATAGCCTCGGCGGCAAGCGGCGGCTATCGATGCAAAAGAAGCGTGAGAGCCGGTTTTGCCGTTGCTGTGGCTTCGACTGTGGCGGCTACGGTGGCAGTGCCGTTGCTGTTCCCCGTTTTCGGCAAGAGGGCGGAGACGTATGCCCGATGGGGCAAAGCGTCGATGTGGAGCAATGCCGGTCGCTATGAATACCTTGCAGAGGAGGGAGAGCGGCTCTATGTAGATATGAGACACAACTACCGCTTCCTATTCTCGTACGGTTACGCGCTTTTCAAACAACAGGACTATGCAACCAGTTATGGTGTGCTGGAGGAGGGTAGTTCCATCTCCTGCGACCCTATGTTCCGTATAATAATGGGGCGTAACTGCGAGTTGTCGGGCGATGCCGGCAAGGCCGAGAGACACTACACGGAGGCGTGCGATATGGTGCCGGGGAGGCTATATCCGCGCAGTCTGCTCATGAAGCTTTACGATACGACGGGGCGTACCGAAGATGCCCGGGAGGCGGCAAGGATGCTTCTCGCTACCGAAACGTCGGTTATGACTCCCGCCATGACAGAGATTAGAAAAGAGGCGGAGGCATTTCTCGAAAAGAGTGCCTCAGTTCATAAAGATTCGATAACTAATCAGAGATACGATTTATGATAAACAACGATAAATACGGTTTCGCATGTCGGGCTGTGTCGACGGTAGCCCTGCTCCTTTCTGGGTGGTTGTCGGCGTCGGCTCAGGAGTCGGCTGTCGTCGACACGAGAGGCGCTTCCATGTCGGAGCCGTTGCTCACTGTCAGCTATACGCTCGAGGAGACTATAGCGGCGGCACAGGATCAGTCGGTGGACGCCATGATAGCCAAATATACGTTCCTTGCCGCCTATTGGGAGTTCAAGTCGTTCAGAGCAAGTCTTCTGCCGTCGCTTAACGTTACGGCTAATCTCGCCCAGTTCGACCGTTCGCTACGTCTGTTGCAGAACTCGGAGACCGGCGACATGAACTACATAAGCAACTACAACCTCCAGAACAGCATAGGTCTCAACATACAGCAGAATATCAGCTTTACGGGCGGTACTCTCTCGCTAAACTCCGATCTTAGCCGTCTCGACCAGTTCCGGCCCAGCCACAGCAACACCTACTACTCTCAGCCGGTGACACTCTCTTATACTCAGCCGCTCTTCGCCTACAACCGGTTCAAGTGGGACAAGAAGATAGAGCCGCAGAAGTACGAGTATGCCAAACGTTGCTATATAGAGTCGATGGAGGGTGTTACAGCCTCCGCCGTAGAGCTCTTCTTCGGGTTGTTGCTCCAAAAGACCAAATACGACATAGCCTGCAAGAACTACGAGAATACGCGCGTGCTCAGCTCGGTGGCGAGGGAGCGCCTGAAGCTCGGCACGGTCACGCAGGACGAGGTGTTGCAACTGGAGTTACGTATGCTTAACGATTCGTTGTCGATAAACACCGGTAAGACAGCCTTGCGCGAGAGCCAGCTCGCTTTCAACTCGCTGTTGCGTCTGCGCGAGAATGTAGATGTGGATCCTGTGCTCGACACCGACATACCCAATCTGATGCTCGATTACAGGGAGGTTATCGACAGGGCCGTTCATAATTCGTCGTTTACCCTCGAGAACGAGATAGCGGTGTTGCAGGCCGAGGCCGAAGTAGCACGTGCCAAGGCCCAGAGAGGCGCTTCGGCCACCCTGTCGGCACGTTTCGGTCTGTCGCAGTCGAGCGATGTGTTCTCCAATGCCTACAAGGGGTTGCTCGATCAGGAGGTGGTGGGGTTGTCCATCTCCTTCCCCATATTCGACTGGGGCATGGGGCGCGGTCGCGTAAAGATGGCCGAGGCCCGTTCGGAGCTTGCACGCACGGAGGCTGAGCAAAAGGAGAACGACTTCCGACGCGAGATATTCACCCTCACCGAGCAGTTCAACAATCAACGCAGTCAGTTCGAGGTGGCTCTGAAGGCCCGCCAGATAGCCGACAGGCGATACGAGATAGCCATGAGTAACTTCCGCCGAGGCACCGTCTCCGTTACCGACATGAACACGGCCCAGAGCGAACGCGACCAGGCGACGGAGGCTTTCATATCCGCGCTGGCCGACTATTGGAAATATTACTACTCGCTACGGCGTAAGACGTTGTACGATTTAGCCTCCGGCTACGATATAGGCGCGGAGTTCGATAAGATGATGCAGAAATAATCAAGATTATGAGATACAGTTATATACTATCAGTACTTGTGGCCGGAGCGGCGCTCTTTGGTTGCCAGTCGTCCGATACCTCTCTTAACTCTGACGACCGTGTCAGAACCGAGGTGGATATAAATGAGGTGAGGGTCGATACCCTGCGCTTCAAGAGCTTCATGCGTGAGATAGTAAGCAACGGGCGCCTTGCGGCCGAACGTAGAAGTGTATTGTCGTTCAAGAATCAGGGCGTGCTCTCCTCGGTATGTTTCGGTAACGGGGAGCGCGTAAGGAGCGGCGATGTGATAGCTCGTCTGGACGACAGTCAGGCGCGTCACGATCTGCAACAGGCCGAGTTGGGGGTAGCCAAGGCCGATATCGAGTTGCGCGATGTGTTGGTGGGGTTGGGTTATTCCGTGGACGATACTTTGTCGGTGCCGGCGGATGTAATGCGCACGGCCAAGATACGCTCCGGCTTCTCCGACGCCCACATGGCCCTTGCGTCGGCTCGGCGCAATCTGGAGGAGTGTCGTCTTCGTGCGCCGTTCGCAGGCAAGGTGGCCGACATAAAGAAGCAGGCCTCCGAGATGTCGGAAGCCGAGTTTTGCACCGTTCTCGACGACTCCAAGCTCTCCGTGGAGTTCTCCGTATTGGAGTCGGAATACCCGCTTTTGAGCAAGGGGCAGCCAGTGGTGGTTATACCCTACGGCTTCGGTGACAAACGCATGGCGGGGCGCATAACCTCCGTCAATCCGCGCATCGACAGCAAGGGTCAGGTGGCGGTAAAGGCCGAGGTGGCTAACGACGGCTCGCTGATCGACGGCATGAATGCGAGGGTGATAGTGCGTCAGAATGCCGGCAAGCGTCTGGTGGTGCCCAAAAGTGCGGTGGTCATACGCGACAATATGGAGGTGCTTTTCAAGATAAAGAGCAACGGCAGGGCAGGCTGGACATACGTTAACGTCGATATGGCCAACGACTCCGAATATGCTGTGCGCGCCAACGAGTCGCGCGGGGCGCAACTGGAGGAGGGCGATCTTGTCATCGTCTCCGGCAATCTAAATCTGGCTGAGAACTCGGAGGTGGTTGTAGTAAAATAGAGGACCTGTTATGTTAGACAGATTGATTTCGAGACCCATAGCCGTAACCATGGTCCTTTTGGTGGTGGTGATACTCGGCTTGGTTGGCGGCAGAATGCTACCGGTGGGGCTGGTGCCCGACGTCGACGCACCGTTCGTGACTGTGCAGGTCGGCTCGGAGGGCACTGCGGCCCGCGAGCTCGACGAGACTGTGATAAGACCGTTGAGGCAGGAGCTGATACAGATACCCGGTCTTGTCGACATGCGCAGTCAGACGAGAGAGGGGGTGGGTGTCATAAAACTGACTTTCGAACAGGGGATAGACATAGACTACACCTTTATAGAGGTCAATGAAAAGATCGACCGTTCCATGTCGTTGCTGCCCAAAGATACGGAGCGTCCCAAGGCTGTGAAAGCGAGTGCCACGGACATACCGTCGTTCTATATCAACATGTCGCTAAGCGGCGACGACGGAGGCGTAGCCAATGCAGCCGATCCGGAGCTGTATCCCGTATCGGAGCGGTTTTCAGACCTTAGCTATTTCGCCCGTAACGTCATAGCGGGGCGCATAGAGCAGCTCGAAGAGGTGGCTATGGTCGATATAAGCGGCACTGTGGAGTCGGAGATATTGGTTATGCCCGACGAGTCGCTCATGCGTCAGGCGGGCCTTACCGTGGACGATATAGAGACAGCGCTCGCCAAGGCCGATGTCGAGCTTGGCAACCTGACCATACGCGACGGAGAGTATCAATACAACGTAAGGTTCCGTTCGGAGTCCGCCACCATAGACGATATAAGGCAGCTCTACCTCAATGTGGAGGGTCGCATATTCAAGCTCGGAGACATAGCTGAAGTAATAGAGCATCCGCGCAAGAGACAGGGCATGGTGAGCTCCGACGGCAGGAGCGCCGTCACTATGGCCGTCATAAAGCAGTCCGACGTCCGAATGGACGACTTGAAAGAGGGGTTAGACGAGCTGATGGCCCATTTCGCCGCCGACTATCCCGAGATAATATTCACTGTAACCCGCGACCAGACGGAGCTTTTGGACTACTCCATATCAAACCTCGAGAACAACATAATAATAGGCGCCATTCTGGCCTGCATTGTCATATTCATGTTCATGCAGGACTGGAAGTCGCCCTTGTTGGTTAGCTTCACCATACCTGCGGCGTTGATACTCTCATTGCTGGTGTTCTACTGTGTGGGGCTTACCATCAATATCATCTCGCTGTCGGGGCTGGTGTTGGGCATAGGCATGATGGTCGACAACTCCATTATAGTCATCGACAACATAACGGCCCAGTGGCAGAGGGGAGAGACGTTGCGGCGTGCGGTGGTGAACGGCACGCAAGAGGTGCTCGCCCCCATGTTGAGCTCCATACTTACTACATGCGCCGTATTCATACCGCTCATCTTCATCAGCGGCATAGCGGGGGCAATGTTCTACGATCAGGCTATGGCCGTCACCATCACCCTCTTTTCTGCATACATAGTCACCATCACCGTCATACCCGTCTACTACCATTGGCTCTATCGCAGACAGGAGAGGTTCGCCCCGAGCCGGCTGCTCGAAAGGTTCGATTTCGGACGCGTCATAGCTGTCTACGACCGCGGTCTGGAGTGGCTTTTCCGCCACCGCGCCGTGGTGTGGAGCACATTGGCCGTATCTATAGCGGGAATAGTGGTTATGTTCGTTGCTATAGACAAAGAGAAGCTACCGGCCATGACCTATAGCGACATGCTCGTCAAGATAGACTGGAACAGCCGTATATCCGCAGAGGAGAACGGCCGCCGCTCGGAGCTTATAGCCCAGGATGCCGGGGAGGCTGTAGAGCAGATCACGGTTATGGCCGGGGTGCAGCAGTTCGTGTTGTCGCACTCCGAACAAAGCTCTGTGTCGGAGGCTACGGTCTATATCAAGTGCCGCAACTCATCCGACGTAGAGAGGGTGCAGGGGACAATAAGTTCCTACATGAATCGTAACTATCCCGAGGCTTCGTACTCGTTTTCCGTTTCGGGCAACATATTCGACATGATATTCGCCGACCGCGAGGCTACACTTACTGCCCGCATACGCTCTACGGCGGGGGAGATATCCGACCCGAGGAGAGTGCAGGAGATAGTTTCAGAGATAGGGAGGAGGCTTCCGGGCGTCAACCTGTCTCCGGTGCCGGTTCTGGAGAATATACTCTATGTGGCACGTCCGGAGATTATGGCCCTCTACGGGGTGACATACTCCGACCTCGTATCGGTGCTTCGCAATGCGCTTAACGAGAATAGAATATATACGGTGACTAGCGGAGCCGAGAGTCTGCCCGTGGTACTCGGCACCGATACCCGAGACATGGAGAAGATAATGACCGGCACGTTCATACGCGCCCGCATAGGCGAGCAGACTACAGGCAAGGACGACAGACCTGCCGAGATACCGGTCGGTACCTTCATGATGCAGACTACGGATGCCGATCTTAAAACCATAGTATCCGGTGCAGAGGGCAACTTCTATCCCCTCGATATGGAGATAGATTCCGACATGGTGCCGCAGGTCATCGAGACGGTACGTCAGGTGATTGACCGGACTCCAGATTTCGAGGTATCTTTCAGCGGCTCCTATTTCAGTAACAGAGAGATGATAAGGCAGATGATAATGGTGCTGGTGGTGTCGTTGCTGTTGCTCTATTTTATCATATCGGCGCAGTTCGAGTCGCTGGTGCAGCCGCTGATAATAATGTCGGAGATAGTGATAGACCTGTTCGGGTCGCTTCTGGTATTATGGATCTTCGGCCAGACGCTCAACCTTATGTCTATGATAGGTCTTGTGGTGGTATGCGGCATCGTCATCAACGACTCCATCCTTAAGGTGGACACCATCAACGGCCTGCGCAAGCAGGGTATGGAGCTTAAAGAGGCCATAGTAGAGGCCGGAGGCAGACGTCTAAAGGCCATAGTCATGACGTCGCTTACGACAATACTGGCTATGGCTCCGTTCCTGAGCCGAGGCAACATGGGCGACGATTTGCAGTATCCCGTGTCGCTGGTGATAATAGGGGGCATGATAATAGGCACTATGGTGAGCGTCTATTTCGTCCCCATTGTCTATTACGAAATATATAAGCCCCGTAAGCGATGAGGCCACGTATATCCTCTTTCTCCGTGTTGCTTGTCATGGTTGTAATGGCCATGATAGGGCTGGTTACGCTTCCTCTGCTGAGTGTCAGCTACACGCCTGCCAAGGGGGGGCGGTCTATCAGTGTCAATTTCTCATGGCCCGATGCCTCTGCCCGCATTATCGAAAGGGAGGTGTCGTCGAAGATAGAGGGGGCCCTATCCACCATAAACGGGGTGTCGAAAATAGTATCCTACACAGACAAGGGTAGCGGTAGCGTGACTCTCGATTTCGACAAGCACACCGATATGGCGGTGGCACGGTTCGAGGTGGCCTCGCAGATACGCAACCTGTATTCCAAGCTGCCGCAGGAGGTGAGCTACCCGTATATCTCGCTCTCTACGTCGGGCGGCGCTTCGCGTAACAGCATGTCGTACACGCTCAAGGCCGACATTCCGTCCAAGCTGATAGAGGAGTATTGCCGCAACAATCTGATTGTGCCACTGTCGCGCATAGAGGGGGTGAGCGGTGTGACACTCAACGGCATGACCCCTTTCGAGTGGGTGGTGTCGTTCGATTCGGACGCTCTCTATAGCGCGGGTATAGACGCCAACTTGTTGGCAGAAGCCTTCAATGCCTATTTCAGCGACGACATAATAGGCTCCGTCAGCATCGAAGACGAGAAGGGCCGCCATATGGTGACGCTCAAGTTGCGCAATACCAAGGAACCCGATTTCATGAACATCCCCGTCGTCAACAAGGATGGACGCATACTGCACATGGGCGACTTCGTGAAGGTGAGGTACGGTGAGGCGCGTCCTCAAGGCTACTTCCGTATCAACGGTTTGAATACCATTACGCTCAATATAACCGTGGCCGACGGATCGAACCTGCTCGAAACGGCGTCTCGGGTGCGCAGAACTATGGCTGAGCTTTCTCGCAGCTTTCCGCCCGAGATAACGGCGCAGCTCACTACCGACTCTTCGGAGTATGTGTCGGAGGAGCTCGACAAGATAATGTTGCGGACGCTTCTGTGCGTGGCGGTGCTGATGCTCTTCGTGTGGCTGACAAGCCGCAATCTGCACTATCTGCTCATAATATTCATCACACTGACGGTCAATCTGCTATCGTCGGTGGTGATATACAATCTGCTCGACATAGACATACACATCTACACCCTTGCCGGCATATCGGTCTCTTTGGGAATGATGATAGACACGTCGATAATAATGATCGACCACTACACCTACTATCGTAACCGCAAGGTATTCACGTCGATACTCGGAGCGTTGCTTACTACTGTAGGCGCGCTGAGCGTTATATGGCTCATACCGGAGCAACAGAGGATGAACATGGAGGACTTCGCGCTTGTGATGATAATAAACCTCAGCATGTCGTTGGCGGTGGCGTTGCTCTTCATTCCCGCGTTGCTCGACAAGTTGCCTTTAGCTAAGGGTATGACTGTAAGGTCGATGAAGAGGTTGAGGCGCACGGTAAGGTGTAATGCCGGATATGCGCGCTTCATAGCTTGGGGGCGTAGGCGTAGGTGGCTGGTGCTTACGGCTGTGATATTGGGGTTCGGTATTCCCACTTTCATGTTGCCCAACTCCATATCCGACGAGCGCAGGAATAAGATAGAGACGGGATGGGCAGGGGTCTATAACAAGATCGTAGGCAGCAATTTCTTTCTGGAGCGTCGTGAGGTTATAGACAAGGTGCTGGGCGGTACGTTGAGGCTGTTCAATGCCTCTACCAACGGCTACAGCTACTACCGCGAGCCGGAGCCTAGCGTTCTGTACATACAGGCGGGAATGGCCGAGGGTTGTACCGTGCATCAGCTCAACGACCTTATCAAGCAGATGGAGCGTTTTTTGGCATCGCGTGAGGAGGTCGACATATTCCGCACCAATGTCAACAGCTACAACGATGCCACTATAGAGGTGACATTCAAACGTGAGTTCGAGAACACCCCCGTCCCTTACAGGCTCAAACAGGAGGTCATATCGGTGGCCGCCGACTTCGGTGGCGCCACATGGCGTGTGACAGGGCTCGACGACAGCTACTTCAATAACAGCGTATATTCCGACTACAGGCAGAACAAGATAACGCTCTCAGGATACGACTACGACAGGCTGACGGCCTATGCCGACCGCCTCATAGAGTATCTTGACGGCAACAGACGCGTGCAGGGTCTTCAGATAGAGAGCTCCTACGGGAGGAGAGGACGCAACGAGTTTGTCATGGAGTTCGACAAAGAGCGCATTGCCGCTTTCGGGTTGAGGCTGTCGGACTATTTCTACGTTCTAAGCAGCAGACTATACGACAGGCCGTTGTCGCCGGTATATATGAACGGCCACATGGAGAGCGTGCGGTTGAGATCGTCAGACATAGAGAGGTTCGATCTCTGGCACATAACCAACGAACAGGTGGAAGCGGGAGGCATCCCTACGAGGCTGTCGTCTGTGGGGCGCATAGTCAAACGCTATACCGGCATACCTATAGTAAGAGAGAACCAGTCCTACATACTGAACGTGGGCTTCGATTTCGTAGGCCCGTTCGATATGTCGCGGAAGGTAATGGAAGAGGCGGTGGACTACATGAACAAAGAGGTGTTGCCAATAGGGTTCACGGCAGCCCAAAAGACGTGGAACAGTTACGACAACGACTCTATGTGGCAGATTCTTCTCGTGTTGCTCGTAGTGGCGATAATATACGTGATGTGTGCGATTATCTTCGAGTCGTTTCTGAAGCCGCTCGTGATAATCACCATGATACCGGTATCGTTCATAGGGGTGTTCCTCTCTTTCGGCCTTACCGGCTTCCGATTCGACCAGGGCGGGCTTGCCGCTTTCGTATTGCTCTGCGGCGTGGTGGTAAATGCGGGCATATATCTAATAAACGAACAGAACGAATGGGAGGATAGAGGCCGGCTCAAAGGTATGAAACTGTATCTCAAGGCATTCAACCACAAGATTGTCCCCATAATGCTTACCATAGTATCCACGGTGCTGGGGCTTATACCATTCCTTTCCGACGGTCCGGGCGAGGTGTTCTGGTTCTCTTTCGCCGTAGCCTCCATAGGCGGCATACTCTTCTCTGTGATAGCATTGGTGGCGATACTTCCGATATTCATGCCCTTTAAGACAAAACATACGCGTAGCGAGGCCGGTTTATAGTTGCTGCACATTGCGGTGGGTATAAATTCCATGACGGAGGAGGTCTGCAAGAGATGCAGTGAGCTAAAGCGTTATTGGTTTATGGCGCATCATCGCATCTGTTGACTTTATGCCCGTTGCGGTCCGATGCAGACTCCGTTCTTTAGTAAAATAGATTGAATGACAGATTATAATAAACTCATATTTTGAAGCAGGGGCCGTTCCGTTTGGGATGTTGCATATATGGTCTGTTTTTACCGGACATCAATAAATAGACTACATTGCTTCCGGCTTGATGAAATTGTTGCTTTAACGAATTATTTTAGCTAACTTTAAACAGAAAATACTTTATGAATATGAACCTAAAATACGCTTTTGCTTTGATGCTTTCAGTTGCCGTAGTGTCGCAGGGTTGCTCCGGCGTCGGCAAACAGAGCGACGATTCGATTCTCAGGCCGTTGGAACAGACAGTAGAGACGGACGACCTCTCCAAGTACGTAGAGTCCGTCGAATTTATCTTTCTGAAAGAAGACTCCACTTTCCATCTCGGCGACCCCTCCAAAATCATTCGGGACAGGAAAGGTAACTTTATAATTCTCGGTAGTGGCGATATACGTCGATTCGCTCCCGACGGCGAATACCTCGGCATGGTAGGCCGCATAGGACGGGGTCCCGGTGAGTATGCAAACCCCGGCGACATAGCTTTTTCGGAAGACATGAAGTCGGTATTGGTGCAGGATAGGTCCGGTGTAAACGTTTACGATGCGGAGAGTTGCGATTTCATTAAAAGGGTAGACCTCCCTTTAAACGAGTACGATGGCGTATTCCCGTCAGAAAACGGCGGCTTCCTGATGCTTGTGCCGGTGCCGATGATGGCCGATGAGGCAAGCTACAAGGAGGTTCTGTATAAGTTCGATAGTGAGGGTAAGGGCCCTATAGACAGTATGATACCGGCAAAGGACTATACCATAACCCTCGTGTCGTTGTCTTCCCAGAGCCATGACGGCAATTGGTTCTTGCGTCCGTTAAACGGCGAGTGGGTGCTCTATAAGATAGAGAACGGCAAGCCTGCTCCTCTGTACGATTTCGATTTCGGCGACTTGCAGGTACCCGACGGGTATATCTACAACGCAGGACGGTTCGACTTGAGGCGCTTCATGTCCTCCAAGTATTATAAAGGGATCTTGTATGTGCAAGACACAGACGATCAGTTGTTCTTCACAGCCATAGGCCCCGAGGCCAATGCGGTGCATTTCGTCTATGATCTCGATACCAGGTCTGGCATACGCTGGACGGATGTGGCTGGCGTTAGCCGCATATTGTCGTCGGATGATGACGGGTTTTACGCGTATATAGAGTATCTTACGTCTTATATGGAAAAAACGAAGGAAGAGCTCGACCCGTTGAGTTGCCGGATAGTGTCCGAATACGAGCGTCAGGGGATTGCGCCGAACGACAATCCCTTATTGGTTAAGGTTAAATTCGATCTTTAGGAATGAAAAACCTAGTATTCACTATAATAGCCGTAGCCGTTGTGGCGCTGTGCGGGTTTGTAGCATGGCTGGCTCACGAGAACGTATCACTTCACGACAAGCTGATAGATACGGCTGCAATGGTGTTGAAAGAGCAGAACTCCAAGAATAATCTGAAAGACTATGTGCGGCGGAATATGTCCCTGCATGAAGCCGCAGACCCGGACGGGCTTTACGGACGATTCGCGGCAGGACATTCCCTATGCCGTGACACTGCCGATCATTATATCGTGATGTTCCCCTCTTCGGGATGCGGCTCGTGTCTCAGCTCGTTGTGCATTATGCTCGACAATATGAAGACAGACAGAAACAGAGTGCATATAGTCTTCGATGCCGATAACAAACATCTCTCCGAGCAGTTGAACATCGTAGGTTTTAAGAATACCTCGGTAGATTCTTCGCTTTTTGCAGGGTTGCCCGATTTTGGTGATATAGTGTTACTGAAAGGCAACGGAAAGCGTAATAGGTTCATGTTGTTCGACGTGCCGCATTCCGAATTTCTGAAAACGTTCTTAGAAGCGGAGGACTGAACCGTTTGAATATTCGATCCGTTTCGGTAAATGAAAAAAAGTCCGGCTATGTAGCCGGACTTTTTTTCATTTACCGAAGATGTTATTTC
>CAJURV010000045.1 GCA_910588925.1 uncultured Rikenellaceae bacterium | reverse complement strand
GCCTCAACAAAATCAAACAAGTTTGCTTTTGTATTCGGCTTATTCGTATCTTTGTAGGATTAAAACGTCAATCAAACGTATGGAACCCAACGATTTGAACCGCACTGCCCCCGAGGGGCAATTCAGCCAAGAGGTTGAAAATGCAACTGTTCCCACCGTCAAGGCCGAAGAGACTACGGCCGTAACCGCTCCTGCAGAGGAGCCCGTAGCCGCCGGCAGTATCGATTTCTCCGACGAGGAGGCCGCAGCTGCATCCGAAGCGCTCGAAAACGAGTCCGACGAAGCCGCCGACATCTCCGCCGACGAGACAGGCGCAGAGGAGAACGACAGTCTCACCCCCGAGAAACTCGCCGACAAAAGCAAACAGAAGATACTCGAAACTTTCGCATCCCTATTGGAGAGTAAGCCCGTCGGACGCATGCGCAAAGACGTGGAGGCGATAAAGATCGCTTTCTACAAGGCTCACAAGGCCGAAACGGCTGCCGGACGCACCGCTTTCATCGAAGCGGGAGGCGATCCCGAGCAATACAAACCGGCCACGGACGAAAGCGAAAACAGGCTCAAAGACCTCATAGCCGCATACCGTAACAAACGCGACGCCTACCTCAAGGAGCTCGACAGCTCTCTGGAGAAGAATCTCAAGGAGAAGCGACAGATAATAGAGGAGCTCAAAGAGCTCACCGCAGGTTCCGAGGCCATGGGAAGCACGTTCAATACTTTCCGCGAGCTTCAGAAACGCTGGAGAGAGTCCGGTCCTGTTCCCAAAAACGATTCCAAAGACATATGGGAGACCTACCACCTTCATGTGGAAAACTTCTACAACTATATAAAGATCAACAAAGAGCTGCGCGACCTCGACCTCAAGAAGAACTACGAGACCAAACTGGCGCTTTGCGAGGAGGCGGAATCGTTGCTGGTTAACGAGAGCTCGGTCATAAACGCTTTCCACAAATTGCAGAAGCTCCACGAACAGTGGCGCGAATGCGGCCCCGTAGCATCGGAATACAAAGAGGTGCTGTGGGAGCGTTTCAAGGAGGCCTCAACCAAGATCAACAAGGCCCATCAGGAACATTTCGACGCCATCAAGGAGGAGCAGGGACGCAATCTCGCCCTCAAAAACGAGCTATGCACCAAAGCGGAGGAGTTGGCCGCCATGCCACGAAACTCACGTAGCGAATGGGACAAGGCGTCGGACGAGCTGATAGAGATACAAAAGGTTTGGAAAACGATAGGTTTCGCCCCAAAACGCGACAACACTCGCATATACGAACGCTTCCGCGCGGCATGCGACAAGTTCTTCGAGGGCAAACGCGACTTCTTCCTGCAGGTGAAAGACCAGATGGAGAACAACCTGCAAGCCAAGATAGCCTTGTGCATAGCGGCCGAAGCACTGGCCGAAAGCGACGACTGGAAGAAGAGCACCGACGAGCTCATAGCCTTGCAGAAAGAGTGGAAAGGCATCGGCGCCGTATCGCGCAAACAGTCCGATGCGGTATGGAAACGTTTCCGCGCGGCATGCGACAAGTTCTTCGCCCGCAAGAGCGAGCACTATGCAGGCCTGGAGGGTAAATATACCGACAACCTTAACGCCAAAAAGGCTCTCATAGAGGAGATACGCGCCTACACTCCCGAGGAGGGGACCTCCGCACTCGACGCCCTTAAGGAGTTCCAGCGCCGCTGGGGAGAGATAGGGTTCGTGCCCGTCAAGGAAAAGGACGCCCTGTACGCCGAATACCGTGAATTGATAGACGCCCGGTTCGCCGAGATAAGAGGCGGAGAGAAGGAGCGTAAGATGGAACGCTTCAAAGCCCGCATCAAAGAGGGCGACGGCAGACACGTGAAAACGGAACGCGACCGGCTCCACGCACGCATACGTCAGATAGAGAACGACATAACCCTTTTGGAAAACAACATCGGTTTCTTCGCCAAAAGCAAGAACGCCGAAGCTATGGTGGAGGAGGTACGTCGCAAGATCGACCGCTCCAAAGAGGAGATGCAGACCCTTATAGAAAAGATCCGCATCATAGACGCACAGAACGAAGAAAACAAGTAGAAAAATGGCAAAGAATAACACGCATCAGACAAAATATGTCTTCGTCACCGGAGGGGTGGCCTCATCGTTGGGCAAAGGCATCATATCGTCGTCGTTGGCCAAGCTGTTGCAGGCCCGCGGCTACCACGTGACAATACAAAAGCTCGACCCCTACCTCAACGTAGACCCGGGTACGCTCAACCCTTACGAACACGGTGAATGTTACGTCACCGAAGACGGCGCCGAGACCGACCTCGACCTCGGCCACTACGAGCGTTTCCTCAACACCCACACATCGCAGGGCAACAACGTCACCACCGGCCGCATATACCAGAACGTCATCAACAAGGAGCGCCGCGGCGAATTTCTCGGTAAGACGGTACAGGTAGTGCCCCACATCACCGACGAGATCAAACGGTGCATAAAATTGCTCGGCACCAAAAACAAATTCGACGTGGTGATTACCGAGATAGGCGGCACCGTGGGCGACATCGAATCGCTTCCCTACATAGAGGCTGTGCGTCAGATGCGTTACGACCTCGGCCCGGGTAACTCCATAGTGCTGCACCTGACACTGATACCCTATATGGCAGCATCGGGAGAGCTCAAGACCAAACCTACGCAACACTCTGTCAAACAGCTCCTTGAAAACGGCCTGCAACCCGACATACTGGTGTTGCGTACCGAACACGAGCTTAACGACGACATACGTAGCAAAGTGGCACTCTTCTGCAACGTAGACCGCGACGCCGTGATAGAATCCATAGACGTGCCCACCATCTACGAAGTGCCGTTGCGCATGTTGGCACAGAAACTCGACCTTGTGGCTATCAGAAAGTTAGAGCTGGAACCGCGCCAGATAGAGCTCAAAAAGTGGGAAAAATTCGTAGAGACGGTCAAGAACCCCACCGAGACCATAAAAATAGGGCTGGTAGGCAAATACACCGAACTACCCGATGCCTACAAATCCATAGTCGAGAGCTTCGTGCATGCCGGTGCAAGCAACAAGGTTAAGGTCAAACTTCAATATATCAACGCAGAACGCCTCACCAAAGAGAATCTTGCGGAAAATCTCGGCGACATGTCGGGCATACTGGTGGCTCCGGGCTTCGGCAACCGCGGCATAGAGGGCAAGATACTGGCAGTGGAATACGCCCGCACGGGTAAGATACCGTTCTTGGGAATATGCCTCGGCATGCAATGCGCCGTGATAGAGTTCGCACGTAACGTACTGGGCCTTTCAGACGCCAACTCAACGGAGGTGGCATCTACCAAACATCCGGTAATCGACCTCATGGAGGAACAGAAAGGTATCACGGAAAAGGGCGGCACCATGCGCCTCGGGGCCTATCCGTGCACGCTCGTCAAGGGGAGCCACAGCTACGAAGCCTACGGCACGGAGCAGATATCGGAACGCCATCGTCACCGCTACGAATTCAACAACAAATATTACGACCAAATAGCGGCAGCCGGCATGAAACCCGTCGGGACAAACCCTGACACCGGGCTTGTGGAGGTGGTGGAGGTAGAGGATCACCCGTGGTTCGTAGGCGTACAGTTCCACCCCGAATACAAGAGCACGGTAGTTGAGCCTCACCCCCTTTTCGTTGCTTTCGTTAAGGCGGCGATCGAATATACACACAAAAACAAATAGCGACAGATGGATAAAAGAACGGCTATAGGCCTGATACTCATATTTCTGATATTCTTAGGTTTCAACTGGTACACTGGCAGGCAACAGGCTGAAGTGGCGGCCGAACGGGCCCGCGTAGACTCCATAAACGCAGCAAAAGCAGCCGAGACACTGGCATTGGAGGAGACTATAGTCAAGGCCAACGAAAACGTAGCCATGAACGACTCCACGGCAACGCGCGCCATAGAGGACCGCACCCGTATGATGATGGGTGACATGCTCTACCAGGCCACGAAAGGAGAAAAAGAGTATCTGACACTCTCCAACGACAAAATAGAGGTGACGCTTCTCAACAAAGGAGCCATCGTAAGCAGCGTGATACTCAAGGAGTACACACGTTACGACGGCGCTCCGTTGGAGTTGTTCGACGAGGCTGACAACATATTCGACCTGGGTCTGTTCACCAACCAGAGCATACACACCCAGAACTTCTATTTCAAGCCTACATCCGGCTCCAAAACGGTGACCGAGGGTAGCGAAACGATATCTTACAGACTGTATGCAGACTCGGCCTCTTATATCGAATACAGCTACACGCTGGCTCAAGGAAGCTATAACGTAGACTTCGACGTACGTTTCGTAGGCATGGAGAACATGATATCGCCCCTGCAGAACGACATGACCCTCGACTGGAGCAACAACGCCCCCCAACAGGAGCGCGGATGGAGCTACGAAAACCAGTACACCACCCTCGCCTACTCGTTCCCCGACGAAAACGACATTGAAGAGCTTAGCATAGGCAAAGGACAAGAGAGCGAGGAGATAACGACAGGCATCAAATGGGTGGCTTTCAAGCAGCAATTTTTCAGCGCCATACTCACAGCCGACGACAAATTCGCAAACGGCGATGTCTCTTACACCACTTATCAGCCCACCAGCGGCATGATAAAAAACTTCCGCACATCGCTTAAGATAGACTACGACCCGGCGCAGACCGACTACGGATTCACATTCTATTTCGGTCCCAACGACTACAAGATATTGCGGTCGCTCGACGGCAGCTACGAGAAGCTAATACCGCTCGGATGGGGTATCATGGGCTGGATAAACCGATTCATAGTAATACCCACGTTCGACTTCCTCAACGGCTTTATTTCCAACTTCGGATGGATTATCTTGCTTCTGACCATATTCATAAAGCTGATAATCTTCCCGTTCACCTACAAGTCGTACATGTCTATGGCTAAGATGCGTCTTCTCAAACCCGAGCTCGACGCCATAGGCGCCAAGTATCCGAATAAAGACGACGCCATGAAGCGTCAACAGGCATCTATGGAGCTATACTCGCGTGCCGGAGTCAGTCCGCTCAGCGGGTGCCTGCCCCTGTTATTGCAGTTGCCGGTGCTCATAGCAATGTTCCGTTTCTTCCCCGCCTCGATAGAGTTGCGAGGCGAGCATTTCCTATGGTCTACAGACCTTTCGTCGTACGACTCAATACTGCAACTACCGTTCAGCATACCGTTCTACGGCGACCATGTCAGCCTGTTCGCCCTGTTGATGGGTCTATCTATGTTCGCATCCAGCAAGATCAACATGGCCAACAACCCGTCGGCAAGCTCGCAACAGATGCCCGGCATGACATTCATGACGCTATATCTGATGCCCATACTCCTCGTAGTATGGTTCAATAACTACTCCAGCGGCCTTAGCTACTACTATCTGCTCACCAACCTCATAACCATAGTGCAGATGATGCTTTTCCGTCACTTCGTAAGCGACGAGAAACTACACCTCCGCATGAAAGAGAACGCCAAGAAACCCCGTAAGAAATCCAAATGGATGACTCGTTACGAGGAGATGGTGAAAGAGCAACAACGACAACAGAGGCGGAAATAAAAAAAGAGCGGTTTTCCCTAAGGGAAAACCGCTCTTTTTTTATTTCCGCCTCTATGGCGCTATTAGGCTTATATGCTGGAAATGACATGTGCCTCCGGCGGCACCTCACGGAGGGCGGGCTTTCGGGGGGGGGAACCTCCCGGCAGGCCACTTCGTGGAGACTTACTTTTTTCACTCGAAAAAAGTAAGCAAAAACGAGGTAGCACGAACGCTTTTGATAGCTGCATATTCAGTGATGCCAAGGATATTAGGGTGAGCACCTCTTAGATGTCATGCGACATGGACTGGTTACGATATGTACGCATTGCAAAACACAAAAAACAGTAACTACTTTTAAATATTTAAAGTAAGTAAAATTTCACTCACAACTAATAATTATCTATATTTGCCTTGTCTATACCATGCCGAAAGCCCGAAACGGGCAAAGGGTGGGAATAGGCACATATACATAAAAGGCGTAACTGTACGCTTTGGTTTTGACGATAGAAGAACTTCGCAAATTCAACAGTATGTCAAGAACAAAGCAACGGGAACGTCCTATGGGATGTATTATATACACCTCTCAATTACTATCTGTCTTCATACCGATAGTGTTATGGTGCTTTATATCTACATCAGCGTGGGGCTTTCGGCGTTGCTCGTTTCGGCATACTGGGCAATGCGAAGGCCTTTCTATCGTGGGACGAGTGACAGACTGGCTCCACGTTTTTTTATACCCGTCGGTATCGTTAAGCCCGCTTTCGACGGTTGCCATGAAAAAGCTTATATCAGCCGGCAACTCTTCCATAGTTGTTATATTTAAAACATTACCAACTAAAAAATAACTTTATGGAAAAAATCAACGTCGAGGCGATACATTCGCCTGCAAGGAAACACCTGCCTTGGCTGATAGCCATCGCCGTATCAGGAACTTTAATCGGAGCCATAGCCGATATCGTATCTTCTGTCATGGAGGAGGAGACATGGTGGGGTTTCGTTACAATAGAGTTCTGCGGCTCGGTATGCGCCATGATTATAGAAACCGTGTTGCTCTATGGCGTATTGAAAACTACCGGTCGGCGACTGCTGTCGATACCGCTGTACATTGCCACTGCGTCGCTCTACTGTGCGTTGTGGTTACTGATAGGCGTTACGGAGCTGAACGAGATGGAACTAGACGAGTATAACGCTATCGGTATCATTGTAATAGTGGCAGGCATATTATCCGCAGTGGGATGGATAGCCATGCAGATAACGATGTGGAAAAGATTGAAGAGGAGTTTCGACGGTGCTCTCGGCAAAGTGGGTGTATCGGGCATGACGATAGTAAAATGGGCGCTAATAGCTATCGGCGGACTCCTTGTCGCCCTCAAAATAGGCTCCATAGCGGGAGAAGAGGCAATGATAGTATTGTTAGCCTTGGTTGCATGTGCGGCCGTTATAATATTGACTATACTGATAATCAGATACTACAAGGCTATCTTACAGGTAATGGTACGGTGCGACGACAACGATGACACCCCCGCCTCAATCCAGTATACCGACAACCCCGAACCCCGCAACTACAAACGTTCGCCGAACAAAACAAAGAGCAAGAAAATATTATGGCTCGTCATAGGCGGCATAGTAGCCGTATCGGGTATAATCGCATTGCGCTCGACAAACCGCGACAACAACTCTTACGCCTATGAATATACGTCTGTCGAAGAGGATATTGCCCCCGAGCTGTGCATGCGTCTCAAACACGACTACAACTGTTACCGCGGCATAGTGCGTTTCTGCGACAACATGAAAGAGATAATAGAGAGAGCTCACAACGGCGAAAGCCTATTCGACTGGAGCCAGCTACCCGAAGACGAACAGCTTATGAGTTCCGACAACCCGGACACCGTCACATACAAGCGCCTGCAACACATCGACCGCAAAATCTACAAAGAGATGAAGAGCTATTTCGAGAGCAAAGACAACGCCTCTCCCCTATTCGGACTATTACCCGAATTCTGCGCCGTAAGCGACGGTGGCCCGTTCGAATCCGACGCAGGATATACCGAAGCCGAATACGGCAATATCATCGTCCTGCATCTGTTGGATAAGGAATATGTTCCAAACTGGATAGCATGTTTCGCCATGAATATGCGAGGATATTTGGATGAAATACATATAACAGGATTCAAGGAGAGACGCAAAGGAGTGTACGAAGTGGAATTCTCCACATCGCCGGGCGACACATACGTCATAGATTACAGCGGAGATAAGGTCGGGATTGAATGTGATTAAGCAAGTAACAAAAAGCGAGAACAGAATACCCCCCCACTGTTCTCGCTTTTTGTTATAGTCTATACCGATCTCCCCCCAAAGCACATATTCTCAACGTCTAATTATATTTAGCCATGCAAAAGACAACAAAACGTCGAAAGAGACTCACCTCTTATACCCTATCCCCGCCCTCTTAGCCTGCGAGTGCTGGTACTTCCTCTCGATATTATAGATCTTGCCGTCTTTAAGAAGCCTCGCACCGGTCTGATGAAACGAGAACGGCACACCGGCGGCCATGCACTGCGAGCGTATTCCGAGCACCCAATCGTAGTCGCATACACGGGCCTCGTCGCCCGACTCGCCGCCAACCGATACCTCGTCTATCACGGAACGATCGAGATAGTGGCTGATATCCAACGGTTCTATCAAGGGAGCACATATTATAATACGGTGTTTTATAGGCAATTGACAGAATACGCGTAGTCTGTAATCGGCTACCCTCATGCACTCCACCGTGCACCCTACCGCCACATTGTCGTACCCATCGCCCCAATCGTCGGGCAACCCCACCATGAAACGGTCTATACGCTTGGTTATTAAAAAGAAGCTAAGATCGCATCGTTCGCGTATCATACGCCATGCCTCGGGACGCCACCCGTCGGCATCCGACAAGAGAAAGTCGGAAGTGAAACACGCCAACACAGTCTCTCCGGAAGCTATCTTGTAGCCGCCGTCACGCTTACGTCTGAGCGGCAGATCGAAATTGGCCGTCTGCGATACCACGGAACTATCCTTGCCGTACATACCGTCGCGGCTGTAGACATAACAGTGCTCGCACCCTTCGCTTGTCTTTCGGCATCCGTGCCACGGGTTCCAATAAACGGCCATACGTATGATATTACGATATATAACCGGGAAATAATCTCTGTTCCCGACTATACAAAAATAGCAAATACGACATAAACGACAAACATAGTCATAAACGAAAACACCCTCATACCAGAGGGTTTTCCAAAAACAAAATTACATAAATACCACCGCAACTACCGGCAATCACAATACAAACTATGTAAAACAATGCCATAAGAAATTGTGCCTCTTGAATATAAAAATACAAGAGGCACAGTAACCATCGTAGCAAAGTCCTACAACCTCGCCAACATATTCTTCACATTATTCTCTATCCGTTCGCTTATATCGTCGCTCTCGTCGCGAACGAACTTCTCGCCGGTGATACGTTCGTATAGCTCGATGTATCTGTCGCTAACGCTCTTTACGAATTCATCCGTCATCTCGGGAACCTGTTGCCCCTCACCGCCCTGAAAGCCGTGCTCCATAAGCCATTCGCGCACGAACTCTTTTGAAAGCTGACGTTGCGGAAGGCCCTTGTCGAAACGCTCCTGATAGCCCTCGGCATAGAAGTAACGCGAACTGTCGGGGGTGTGAATCTCGTCTATAAGATATATTTTCCCGTCTTTCTTGCCGAATTCATACTTGGTATCCACCAATATGAGACCCTGTTTAGCTGCCATTTGAGAACCTCTCTCAAAAAGCTGGAGGGCATATTTCTCGAGCATGGCGTAATCCTCCTCGCTAACCAAGCCGCGCGATATTATCTCCTCCTTAGATATATTGGCGTCGTGTTCGCCTTGTTCGGCTTTTGTAGTGGGAGTCACTATCGGGTGGGGGAAACGCTGATGTTCTCTCATGCCCTCGGGGATAGGCACACCGCATATCTGACGCGCTCCCGCCTTATAGTCGCGCCACGAACTACCAGTCAGATAAGCACGCACTATCATCTCCACGGGAAACGACTCGCAACGGTGTCCTACGGTAACCATAGGATCCGGCGAAGCTATCTTCCAGTTGGGACATATATCGCTGGTGGCATCGAGAAACTTAGAAGCTATCTGATTGAGAACCTGCCCCTTGAACGGTATTCCCTTGGGCAACACCACGTCGAACGCCGATATGCGGTCGGTGGCGACCATGACGAGAAGACGGTCATCGATATTGTAAACGTCGCGCACCTTACCGTGATATAGCGACTTTTGCCCGTCGAAATGAAAATCAGTGTTGATCAATGCCTTTTCCATGACTATTTTTCGTTTTTATGTTTCCTGATATTGTCGTGCGCCTCAGCCTTATCGCCGAAAGCGGCCACTATCTTACCTACCAGCGCATGACGCACTATGTCCCGTCCCGTCATCTCCACGTGGGCTATACCCTTGATACCCGAGAGTATGTCTATAGTGCGCATCAACCCCGAATCATCCTTAAACGGCAGGTCTATCTGAGTGGCATCGCCGGTGACAATGAACTTGGCCGAACTACCCATGCGAGTAAGGAACATCTTAAGCTGCGAAACGGTGGTGTTCTGAGCCTCGTCGAGTATCACGAATGCGTTGTCGAGAGTACGCCCGCGCATGAAAGCGAGCGGGGCTATCTGCACAACACCCTCCTCTATCAGTTGCGTGAGTTTCTTTTGAGGGATCATATCGTGAAGCGCGTCGTAAAGCGGCTGCAGATACGGGTCGAGCTTCTCTTTCATATCGCCGGGCAGAAAACCGAGCTTTTCGCCGGCCTCCACCGCCGGACGGGTGAGTATTATCTTCTTTACCTCCCTGTTCTTGAGGGCCTTCACAGCCAGAGCTATGGCAGTGTATGTCTTACCGCTACCGGCCGGCCCCGTTACGAACACAAGATCGGACGAGGCGTAGGCCTTGACGAGCCGACGTTGCCCCGGAGTGCGCGCCTTGACGACATGCCCGAGATTGCCATACAGTATGACATCCTTTTCGCTCTCCGGCGCAGACTCTTCATCGCCCCGAGCGACGGTTCCGCGCATAATGGCGGACGGCTCCACGGTATCGAACACCTGATCTATGACATCGGGCGATATATGGCCGTAACGGTCGTAATATCCCTCGAGCTCGGAGAACATCTTCTCGAAGCGCGCTATCTGCCTGTCGTCGCCGGCCAACGAAAGCATATCGCCGCGAAGGGTTATCTTCAAAAGCGGGAATTTGCTTCTCAGGCGGTCTATCACATCGCCTCTCGTGCCGGTAAGCTCACGCGAGGTAAGGTGCGACAACTCTATCTTTTTAGACAACATCACGCCTATTTCACTTTGATGGTCTGTCCCGCGCGCAACTTACGAGGATCGCTGATGCCGTTCCACTGCATGAGCTGTTTTACGGTGACATGATATTTGGCCGCTATGGAGCCGAGGTTGTCGCCGCTACGCACCTTATAAGTGGTGCCTGTAGGTGCGGAAGAACCTTTCGTGGGCGCCTTGGCGTTCTTCTCGTCTATGTTGAGCGCCGAAAGGTCGGTGCCTATGTATTTCTTGAGATAAACGGTGTCTTTGGCGTATATCTCCTGCTCTTTGTCGATGAACGCCGATATATCCTTGACCGGCAACACGAGAGTGTAGGTCTTCTCTTTGGCGGGAATTATATCCATCTTGTATTGCGGGTTAAGATCGCGGATAACCTCTATTGGTATATCCACCGTAGAACTTATCTGCTCGAAGTGGAGCATCCTGCCCACGTGCAGCGTATCGGTAACTATGGGATGGGGCGGTGCTACCGGCTCTATGCCGTGGGCCTTGTGGAAAGTGTAGGCGTAGGTCATACCTATGAACGAGGGGATGTAACCGCGAGTCTCCTTAGGCAGATACTCGTATATGTCCCAGTATGTCTTGGCGCCCGGCACCCTCTTTATGGCCTTGTTCACATTACCCGGACCGCAGTTATATGCCGCTATCACGAGCGTCCAGTCGCCATATAGCCTGTAATAGTCTTTGAGAAGACGGCACGCAGCCTGTGTCGATTTGACAGGGTCGTAGCGTTCGTCCACGAAAGTGTTGCTCTCAAGACCGTACGACTTGCCTGTGCGCAACATGAACTGCCACATACCGGCGGCTCCGGCGCGCGAATGTATCGTGGGGTTGAGCACCGACTCTATGATAGGCATTATCTTGAGCTCCTCGGGAAGACCGCCCCTGTCGAGCTCCTCCTCGAAGATAGGCATGTAGTATTGCGCAAGCCCCAATATGCGCGACATCATGGAACGGTAACGGATGGTGTATCGCATGATATATTGTTTCACAATGGGGTTGTAAGGCAGTTGCACCGCCGTAACCAACATATCGAGCCGCGCCTTGTATATGGAGTCGGGCAAGGCCTCTTTGGGGTTGTAGTTTTCAGTGAGGTCTATATCTATGAAATCGTTAGAGAACTTGTCGTACGACTCCACTATGTTGTTCTTGTACCACACCGACAACAGACTGTCGTATGTCTCCGCCTCGGCTACCGTAAGCGTGCCGTAGTCGTCGTCGGTGTCGTAAGGTTCCAACATGCGGTCGAGCGATTCGGGCACACGTTCCGCCATAACGGACTCTCCCGCCATAACGAACGCCGCCGAGAGCGACAATATGCACAGTATCTTTTTCATATCTCCCTATATATTATTGTCTTAAAAGCAATCTATTAAAAGTTCAACTTCATAGACATACCCATACCGTTAACGCCGCTACGGGCCGTTGTCACCGGTGCGTCCATCATCACCGGCTCAACCCTCATGGACAGGTTGTCGCTTATATCGTAACGCCGCAAGTAGGCCTCTACATGGGCGTCTATTATATTGAGCAGATAAAATCCGCTTATCATTATGATGCCGAGGTCGCGATAACGCCTGTATGAGTCGCGCGTGTTTTGCAGAAACGAGGCGTCGTAGCGTCCCTGAAACTCGTCGACTGTGTTGGGATCGCCGTCGGTGAGGGCGTTATAGGCGTTCTTGAAGCGCTGGTAACCCCTGTTATTGTAGTCTATTATATATCCGAAAGCGGCCATGCCTCCCCACACGATAGGCAATTTCCAGTAACTCTTGTTATAGATCTGACCGGCACCGGGAAATATGGCGGACAATACCGTGGCCTTACGCGTATCGTGAACGGCGCCTTTGTAATTGAGGGCCGCATCGCCTACGAAATAGAGGTACGATACGGCGGCTCCGGCTATGCAAAGAGTGCGCTCCGTCTTATATTTATTGGCCTTACGGTGCAGGGCGTTGATCTGTTCCGATGGCAACTTATTATATACGGCGTCGTTATACCTGTTGTCGTATTTGCGGTATTGTTTACCCAGAAGCGCCGCACCGGTGGCGAAGCCTCCCACCGTGCCGTAGAGGACGGGGATCTTCCACGCCTGTCTGTTATAGAGCTGTCCGAACCCAGGCAAAACGAACGACACGGCCGATACCGTAGAGAACGACAGACTGTCCTTGAACAGACGCGACCGCTCCTTGGCCGCCTGCGACTCCACTGGCACCACAGGCCGTACCTTTTTTACCTTGGCCGAATCCTGCATCTGACGATACATCTCGTCGAGCAACCTTTCACTGCTCAATGTCAGCACGCCTCCTCTTACCGTGGCGGTGTCGGGCTCCGTAAAAAGTTCACGACGCAGGGTATCGACGGCCGTGGTATCCATCCGCATGCCATCCGCCTCTACCGAAACGGCCGTAACCGTGTCTACGGCTTCTGTAACCGTCGCTATCGTATCCGCCTCTGCTATCGCCGAAGGAGGCTCTGCGGCATACGTTCCGGCACGACATAATCCGGGCGATATCGCCGCCGCAATCGAGAACAGCGCCGAGAGCAATAGCATGCGATATGACCGGCTGTGCACCACTAACCTATAGTTTCGAATTTAGAGAGCATCTCCTCTATGTCGGAGTCGTTTTTGAACCCTATAACGATGGTTCCCTCTCCGGAGGGACGTTTTTTTATACTGATATTCTCGTTGAAAAAACGCTCGAGATGTTCCACAAGACGCGTATAGCTCTCGGGAAACTCCTCCTCCACTACAGGTTTGACGTTTTTCCTGTTCTCTTCGCTAAGAGACTTTACAAGCTCCTCGGTCTGTCGCACCGACAAAGCGTTTTTAACCACGCGCCTCAGCAACGAAAGCTGTTTGGCCCTCGAATCGACCGCGAGCAGTGCACGCGCATGGCCCATAGTTATGATATCGTTCTGAAGGGCCGCCTGCAACTCCGCCGGCAACTTGAGCAGGCGCACATAGTTGGCGACCGTAGAGCGTTTCTTTCCCACCCTGTCGGCCAACGCCTCTTGCGTTATGCTGCACTCCTCCATCAAACGCTGGAAAGTGAATGCGATCTCCAGCGCGTTGAGATCCTGACGCTGTATGTTCTCCACCAAGGCCATCTCGAGCATGGTGTTATCGTCGACCTTGCGCACATATACGGGCACCGTCTCCAACCCGGCCATCTGAGATGCCCTGTAACGCCTTTCACCCGATATGATGGTGTAGCTTTCGTCACTCTCCTTTCGAACCGTAAGGGGTTGTATAAGCCCGAGCGTGCGGATGGAGCCGGCCAACTCGGATAAGCTCTCCTCGTCGAAATCCTGACGCGGTTGCGTTGGGTTGGGCTTGATGGACGCCAGCCTGATCTCTTCGACGCCGCCTCTGAAGACGGGCTTGTTTTTATCGCCGTCGAAATCTTTTATGTCGAGAATGGCGCCCAAGCCACGGCCTAATCCTTTGGGTTTATTTTTAGTACTCATTATTATATGCCGTTATTTTCTATCACTTCGCGTGCGAGATTCAGATAGGCTATACTGCCTTTGGAGCTGGCATCGTATAGCAATGCCGGCTTGCCGTAGCTGGGGGCCTCGCTAAGCCTTACGTTACGGGTTATTATGGTGTCGAAGACCAACTTTCCGAAATGGGTGCGCACCTCGTCTACCACTTGGTTAGACAAATTGATGCGTCCGTCGTACATGGTGAGCAGAAACCCCTCTATGGTAAGGCGCGGATTGAGCCTCTCCTGTATCATATTGATGGTTTTCAACAACTTGCTTATACCCTCGAGGGCGAAATATTCGCACTGTACGGGTATTATCACGCTATCGGCCGCCGTCAGCGCGTTTATGGTTATCATACCCAACGAGGGGGAGCAATCTATAAGTATATAATCGTACTCTTGACGCAACATCTCCACCACATCGCTCATTCTCTTCTGAGACGACTGCATGTTGAGAAGTTCGGCTTCGGCGCCAGCCAGATCCATACTCGACGGAAGAAGCCACAGGGAGGCGATATCGTCGCTGTGACGTATGACGGTGTGCGGGTCGAGGCCGTTTATAAGCACCTCGTAGATGCCGTTGCCGTTTATGTCGAACCCGAGACCGGATGTGGCGTTGGCCTGCGGGTCGGAATCGATCAGAAGCACACGCTTTTCCAGCACGGCCAGCGAAGCCGCGAGGTTTATAGCCGTGGTTGTCTTGCCTACACCGCCCTTCTGGTTGGCCAAAGCTATTATTTTACCCATAATGACATATAATTTCTAAATTGCAAAATTAATCAAATCTTTTAAAAAAAGAGCAAAAATCGCGATTAACGTTAAGCCCTGTGCGGTAAAACGACGAAAAAACATACGTAATCAACGGTGGCCGTTATCTTGATTGTATGGATGTCAATGGCTATATTTGCGTCATGATACAGGACGGCAAAACTATAGCGGCGGTAGCTACCGGCAGCGGCGGGGCCATAGCGATAATAAGGCTCAGCGGGCCGGAGGCATTCTCTTTGGCCGACAGGTTTTTCAGGCCCAAGAACGGGATAAGGCCATCGGACATGGACTCTTTCACAGTATCTTACGGCGACTTCGTAGCCTCCGACGGTGAGATCGTCGACGACCTGCTTCTTAGCAAGTTCGCCGCTCCGCGTTCGTATACCGGCGAAGATACGGTAGAATTTTCGTCGCACGCCTCCGAGTATGTGAAAGGACGCATATTGGAGGAGCTGATAGGAGCAGGAGCACGCGTAGCCGAGCCGGGAGAGTACACTCTGCGCGCGTACGTAAACGGCAAGATGGACATGGTAGAGGCCGAGGCCGTCGCCGACATAATAGCCTCCGACAGCCGCGCCGGGCACACGCTCGCCACAAGTCAGATGCGAGGAGGATACACGGCGGAATTCGCACTTTTGAGAGGGGAGCTAATAGACTTACAGTCGCTTTTAGAACTGGAACTCGACTTCGGAGAGGAGGATGTGGAGTTCGCCGACAGAAGCCGCATAATGGGATTGCTCGACAGCATCGACGGCAAAGTGCAAACACTCATGGACTCTTACTCACACGGCTCCGCCATAAAAGACGGAGTACCCGTAGCCATAATAGGTGCGCCCAACGCAGGTAAGTCTACCCTGCTCAACGCCATGCTCAACGAAGAACGCGCCATAGTATCGTCCATAGCCGGCACCACGCGCGACTCCATAGAGGAGACGATGCGTTTGGGCGACGTGACGTTCCGTTTCATAGATACGGCAGGGCTTAGAGATACGGACGATCCGCTCGAGGCGATAGGAATAGAGAGAGCACGCGACAAGGCCCGCAATGCGCGCGTCGTATTGTTTCTCATAGATGCGCAGGAGCTGGTAGCCGAGTCTGGCGGCGAGACAGGACGGATGTCTGGCGTTTTGTACCACTCGCTCTCGGTATTATTAAGCGGTATGGAGCTGGGCGATGGCGTTCATATGGCATTATTGCTCAATAAATGCGACAAATTAGACGAGCCTTTGTCCGATGAAACGATCTCGGAACTATCCGCAAAGTTATCGTCGGGAGATTTCGCCACGAATTATATGACATCTGAAGAGACAGAATCGGCAAGCCACGACCGACAGCACGAGATATTGTCGAATACACCGAGCGGTCTTTACGATTCAAGTGCAATATCGAATAATTTACCGGAGCGGGAAACCGACGGTACACACTCTACGGACAACGGCACACCACGACATTTCATCCCCAAATGCGATAAAACGATGGTCCTTAGCGCCAAAAACAAAGAGGGAATAGAGGCACTAAAAACATATCTCGCCTCGCTATTCTCCGGGAAAGTCACCACCGAGAGCGTTTTGATAACATCCGCCCGTCATTTGGAGCAACTGGCACGCACGCACGAAGCGCTCGCCTCCGCCCGTGATTCGATTAAAAACAACCTACCCGCAGACCTCATCTCAGCCGACCTACGCGCCGCCCTGCACCACATAGGCATGCTTACCGGCGAGATAACCGATCAGGAGGTGCTTAATAATATATTTGGGAGGTTTTGCATCGGCAAGTAATTAGTTGATTGTCAATGCTTTATATTGACAGTAATTGACTGTTACTGAACGATAAAACTTAAATCTTACAAGAACGCCTAATGCTGATAACTGTCAGTGTTAGGCGTTTTTATGCACTATTTTGTACGGATTTTGTACGACAGCGACTCATTTCACCCCAAGCGTCAGCAAGGTGGTGGAGAAAGTTGACAATGGTTGTCAATGGTTTACGAACATTTACAAACAACGGAGAAATCTCCACAAATGAGATGAGTAGCAACATTAGAATTGAGAAAATTTGCGAGTGGTGTGGCAAACAATTCACCGCTCAGACTACCGTCACTCGCTTCTGCTCGAAGCGATGTGCGGAGCACTCCTATAAGGAGCGAATGAGACAGCAGAAGATTCAACTGGCAAACTCAACTGTGCCAGCGACGACATCTGCTATTAAGGAGAAAGATTATCTGACAGTCGCGGAAACAGCGAAAGTCTTGGGCATGACTCGACAGGGTATTTATAAACTGATTTATCGCGGCGATCTTGTTGCAGCCAAACTCAGTTCTCGCCTGA
>CAJURV010000044.1 GCA_910588925.1 uncultured Rikenellaceae bacterium | reverse complement strand
CAAAAATCGCCGATCCCGTTCGTGAGCCATCCTCACGTACATCGAGTACGCTCCGAGGCACACGACCGCGATCGACGATTTTTGAGGTCTAAAAAACTTCGGCGCCCTGCGACCTTTAGTTGTGTACGAGGGCTAGCATGCCTGCGACTTGCGGTTAATGCGCATTTCTTTGGGTGTGGAGTGATGGGATTTGCTCGCCGGCGGCTTTCCCAACCTCTGTCCGGTTAATTACTTGTCGTTGTTTTGGGAGCGGCACCTCGTGCCGCATGGGTGGGCTTGACTAATGCGCATACTTTCAGTGCGTCTTATAGTATCTTATCGTCTCGCAAGCAGAATTATGTCTGATTTACTTGCACTTCTAACGAAGCGCAAGTTTCAGTTTCGCTTCGTGTCATGAACAAGGCTATCTATGACGCATCAACAATAAATGAATCGGGATGAGAAATTTTCTCATCCCGATTCATTTATTGTTGATGCGTCGGCCGCAACAGGTCCGTTACTGTCTTGACGGGGTTGAACGTACTGATGGGGACTTCGACGAATACGGTTGTCCAGTCGGCCATGGCTCCGTTCCAGAGGCCGGGTAGCTCTTGGGCGAGCAGGTCGCGGCCCTCTTTCGACTTCTTTGATATGAAGCCGGTTTGGGGGTCGACGAATTTGCCAAGATCGAATTTGTCCCCTTTGTAGTCTTTTATGCCGCATACCAAGTCGACGGGGTTGAAGTGGGTCGATTTGTGCATCAGCGGCTTATCCTGTGGGGATATCTGCGACGATTCGGCTATCTGTAGCGAACATGAGCCGTCCGCGCCTCGTACCCAGAACGGTCCTCCGCCGGGTTCGCCCTCGTTGCGTACCATGCCGCATACCCGTATGGGGCGGTTGAGGATGGCTCGTAGGGCGGCGCACTTCTGCCCGTCGTCGAGCGATGAGAACGAGTCGGGAAGCGTGTGCATCAATTTCTTCTCTACGAATCGTGTCGTCTCTTCAATAAGCTCGTGATCGCATCCGGCATCGAACCGACGCAATAGGGCGAATGTCTTGTCTTGTAACTCTATGAGCAACGCGGCGAGCAGCTTCTTGTATTTTACCGTGTCGTCTATAAGTGAGCGGTGGGTGACGTTGTCTACCGTCTTTATGAATATTATGTCGGATGCGAGCTTGTCGAGATTGGCTATGAGGGCTCCGTGGCCGGCGGGACGGAATACTAATGAGCCGTCGTTCTGACGGAAAGGTGTGAAATCTTCGTTTACGGCTATCGTGTCGGTGGATGGCATCTGCTCGGAGTAGCTGATGTCGTATGTCACGCCGTATAGCTTCTGATATCCGGGAACCACGCGGGCGGCCAGCTTCTCGAATTCGGCGCGGTGTTCGGGCGATACGGTGAAGTGTATCGAGACACGGTCTCCGCTACGGGCGTATAAAGCCCCCTCCACCAAGTGTTCCTCGAATGGGGTGGCGACACCGTCGTCGTAGCGGTGAAAGAGTAGTAATCCTTTTGGTAACTTGCCGTAACCTAGCCCTTTGTCGTCGACTATGGCTTCCGCTACGGCTTTGCGGTCGGTCATGTCTACGCCCGTTTTGCATAGATCGTCATAGAATGCCATGTCGGCGATGTTGTCGCACACCCGCTCTGCGGCGGCGTTGGGCCTGCCCTCTATGTATTCGTACAGGTCTTTGAACATGCGGGTGGCAGCTCCGCTGGCCGGTACGAATTTAACAATGCTCTTGCCGCGCGTCATGCTTTCGTAACAACAACACAATGTGGCTATGCGATTGGGGTCGAGACGTAATATGCCGTCGCCTACCGTTACAGGACGGTCGATAGGAAGGAACGGAAATCCTCGTTTGAAATTTTCTATCTGGCCACGGACGGTCTCTTCGCCGATGCCTTTTCTCTTCATTTGTTCGAGGTCGTGTTCGGAAAACATACGCGTATGGGTTTTTGTTGTCGTTTGCGTAAAGATAGTAATTTTTTTCGATTATCTTTGCTTGACTATTAAAAATAAATCGAGGTATGATAATTCGCGATAATGCGGATATGAGAGGTTATACCACGTTCGGCGTCGAGGCTTCGGCGGAACGTTTGGTGGAATATGACGGGCTCGGCGATCTGCGTGACTATTTCGCATCGCATCCCGTCTCCGAGGGCTATTATGTGATAGGAGGCGGAAGCAATATACTATTTCGCGGGGATTACCGCGGCACGCTCCTGCATCCGGTCTACGATAAAAACGGCTTTGGCGTGCGACGCGAAGGCGACGGTGTCGTGTATGTGCGTGCGGACGCCGGTTTCGATTGGGACGATCTCGTGGGTATGTGCGTCGATAACGGGTGGTTCGGGTTAGAGAACCTCTCGGCCATTCCGGGTACCGCCGGTGCTTCGGCCGTGCAGAACATAGGCGCTTACGGAGCGGAGGCCAAGGATTTCATCGAGAGCGTGGAGGTGTATAATCCTTTTGAAGACGAGTGCTTCACTATGAGGGGCGACGAGTGTGAGTTCGGTTATCGCGACAGTGTCTTCAAACGCCGTCGCGAGCTTATAGTGACGGCCGTAACATACCGTCTCTACGAAACGTTCGTGCCATTGCTGGGATATGCCGATCTTAAAGCCCGTGTCGAGGCGGAGGGCGAGCCTACGGCCTCGTCGGTGCGTAGTGTGATAAAACGGGTGCGCGCATCTAAGTTGCCGGACCCTAAAGAGATAGGCAGTGGCGGGAGCTTCTTTAAGAACCCGGTTGTAGACGTAGCTTTGGCCGACGGTCTATCGGTGCGTTATCCGTCTATGCCTCGTTACGATGTGGACGGGGGGGTCAAGATACCGGCCGGATGGCTCATTGACACAGCCGGATGGAAAGGTTACAGGTGCGGCGATGCCGGTGTCTACGACAAACAGGCGCTCGTACTTGTAAATTACGGTTCGGCCGACGGAGAGCAGGTAGTGGAGTTGGCCGGGAGGATAACGGCCGATGTGAGGAATAAATTCGGTATCGACCTTAAGCCCGAGATAATTATACTGTGATGTTGGAGAGGGAGCTTATGGCCTATATGGCCAAGTACGGCCTCTGGAGCCGCGGAGAGCGGTTGCTCGTGGGGGTAAGCGGCGGCGTCGACTCCATGACGCTCGCTACGTTGTTGTTGCGTTGCAAGGTGCCGTTCGATGCTGCGCACTGCAACTTCTGTCTGCGAGGCAGCGAGTCGGACGGCGACGAGCAGATGGTGCGCGATTGGGCCGCGCGTAACGGCGTCAGGTTGCATACAGTGCGTTTCAATACCCACGCCGAGGCCTCGCGTGCCGGCGAATCCATACAGATAGCGGCACGCAGGTTGAGATACGAGTGGTTCGCCCGTCTCGTGGCCAAGGAGGGCTATGCCCATGTGGCCGTGGCGCATAACCGCGACGATACCGTGGAGACATTTTTCATAAACCTGATAAGAGGTACCGGGTTGAGAGGTCTTTGCGGCATTCCGGTCAAGACCGATCTTACGGTCCGTCCCCTGATGTTCGCCTCGAGGGAGCGTATAGAGCGTTATGCCGGGCTGCTTAAGATTCCGTATAGGACCGATTCTTCGAATTTGAGCGATAAGTATTTGCGTAATAAGTTGCGCCATAAGGTGGTTCCCGTCCTAAAAGAGATATCACCCTCTTTCCTCGAGAAGATGGCCGAGAATATGGATAACCTTTCGCATAGTCGCGACCTTCTGGATGCGTTCGTGGCTTGTCGCAGGGAGTTTTTCGCGGAGCGCGACGGAGTGCGTGTGCTCGATCTCGACAAGGTTGGGGCCGGGTTGCCTCTTGATGTGTTGCTCTACGAGATGCTTTCGCCCTGCGGCTTCAGTTTCCGTAACTGTCGCGATATGGCTACATGTTACCGCGAGGGTAAGAGCGGACGACGGTTTTTCGGTGACGGATGCGCCGTGCTGTTAGACAGGGGGCGCCTTGTGATGGGGGACGGCGGAGGTGACGACGGTCTGCCCCATATAGCGGTGACCGTGGTCGGCCGTGAGCGTATAGACGATCTTAGACCGCCCGTGGGAACGGTGTATGCCGATGCCGACAAGCTCGATATACGTACGCTTTCGCTCAGACGTGTGGAGAAAGGCGACCGTATGGTGCCGTTCGGTATGAGGGGGTCGAAGAAGATAAGCGATATAATGGTCGACGCCAAACTCTCGCTCGACGATAAACGTAAAGTGTGCGTGGTGATGAGCGGCGATACTGTGGTGTGGTGCGTAGGGCTTAGGTTTTCCGACCTGTACAAGGTGGACGATACCACGCGGCGCATAGCGGTGCTAAGCGTCAGACGGTAGGTGTCTTTGGCATCGCAAGGAGCGGGATGGCTTGTGGCTGATGCGCCGTGAACAGTCAGACGGTAATTTTTTCGTATTTCAGATACTTTGCCTCGATAAAATCGAACGTGATTTGCTTTTGTGCACGGCTTATTCGTATCTTTGACTTCGTCTTAGATACTGCGCCTTGGGCAAAATCAAACAAGTTTGCTTTTGTATTCGGCTTATTCGTATCTTTGACTTCGTCTTAGATACTCCGCCTCAACAAAATCAAACAAGTTTGCTTTTGTATTCGGCTTATTCGTATCTTTGTCATGTCCCTATCGACATATTCTATGGATATTCAAGCAGTAAAACAGAGATTCGGCATAATCGGGAACAGCGAGCCTTTCGACGGCGCTTTGGAGGTGGCTTTAAGGGTCGCCCCCACCGATCTTTCGGTTCTTATAACCGGAGAGAGCGGCGTTGGCAAGGAGTTTTTCCCGCAGATAATACACGCCTATTCGCCGCGTAAACATGCCGGCTATATAGCGGTCAACTGCGGGGCTATCCCGGAGGGTACCATCGACTCGGAGCTTTTCGGGCACGAGAAGGGGGCTTTTACCGGAGCTACCGAGAGCCGTAAGGGCTATTTCGAGATGGCATCGGGCGGCACCATATTCCTCGACGAGGTTGCGGAGCTGCCGCATACCACGCAGGTGCGCCTGTTGAGGGTGTTGCAGTCGGGAGAGTTCATAAAGGTTGGCTCGTCTAAGGTGGAGAAGACCGATGTGAGGGTCGTGGCGGCTACGAATGTAGACATGCAGGCGGCGCTCGAGAGCGGACGTTTCCGCGAAGATCTTTTCTATCGTCTGGCTACGGTGCCTATAAACGTGCCTCCGCTTCGCGAACGGGAGGGCGATATTCCGGTTCTTTTCCGTAAGTTCGCATCCGACATAGCCATGCAGTACAGTATGCCGCCGGTGTCGCTTACTCCCGATGCCCGTGCTCTGCTGGTCTCTTATTCATGGCCTGGCAATATCCGTCAGCTTAAGAACGTGGCCGAACAACTGTCGGTGGTGGAGCGGTCGCGTGAGATAGACGCCGCTACGCTCGGACGTTATCTGCCAGAGCCTAAGGTGTCGCCGGTGGCTGTCGATCTTCGCGGCGGCGCTTCGGTGGCCGGCGACTACAACACCGAGCGCGAGATATTGTATAAAGTGTTGTTCGATATGCGTTCCGATATAGCGGAGCTCAAGTCGATGGTGTCTCGTTTGGGCGGCGATGCCTCGCGATACGGCGTTGACGTGTTGTCGCACTCGCTTCCGGCGCCTCAGTCCGCACAATCTCTTCCGGTGGTGGCCGGACACTACGACGGCGACGTATTCGACACCGCCGAGGAGGTGACCGAAGGCCATCAGGAGATGACGAAGGAACAGGCCCGGCGCGAGGAGATCATACGGGCGTTGCGCAAACACGGCGGTAGGCGTAAGGATGCGGCGCGCGAGCTGTTCATATCGGAGCGCACGCTTTATCGCAGAATGAAAGATCTTGGAATAGAACAATGAGAATAGCAGGTCTGATAAATAGAATATTGTGTGCGGTGTCGGCGTCGGTGCTGATAGCCGGATGCACTGTCAAATACTCCTTTTCCGGTGCCTCCATATCTCCGGAGGCCAAGACGGTGAGCATACAGCAGTTCGAGAACGTTTCAACCATGGTGGTGCCCATACTCGCCACACAGCTTACAGAGGGGCTGCAGGACAAATTCTCGCGCGGCACGCGGCTCATGCAGGTGCGCGAGGACGGCGACCTGGCATTCGAGGGGGAGATCACCAACTACGTGTCTAATCCCATCTCCGTGTCGGGTAACGAGTACGCCACCCAAAACCGTCTGACTGTGACAGTGAGGGTTCGTTTTACCAACCGTATAGAGCCGCAGTACGATTTCGACCGCACCTTCAGTGCGTACGAAGACTACGACGCCATGAAGCTGATGCAGGAGGTGGAGTCCACGCTTCTGCCCGAGATAGTGGAGAAGCTCTCCGAGGATATATTCAATGCCGCGGTATCCAACTGGTAGTGTTTATGGACGGTCGGTTGTTTACGGATATGGTTATGGGGCGTTGCAAAACGGAGCCTCATTACGACGAGATAGAGGCTCTTGTCGCCGAATATCCGTGGTTTTCGGCGGCAAAGGTGCTTCTGTTGCGCCATTATGTAGCCGTGGGTAACCGGGAGAGGGAGGCCGAGTTGCGTGCAGGGCTCGCCACGGTGTTGCATGCGGGCGGTCGTTATGTCGTGTCGGTGTCGGGAGGACGCAAGCGGGCGCGGGGACAGGCATTCGTGGAGGATGCCGACATAATAGGGACCGAGAGTGCGGACGAGCGTCGTGACGAGAAAGAGACGATACGGCGGTTTGTGGAGGCAGATGCGGGTCCCATACGTCCCGACGGCGCGGAGCATCCCGATGCGGACCTGTCGTCGTCCGAGCGCGTTGACGACGGTGCTGTGTCGGAGACGCTCGCTGAAATATATGTCGCTCAAGGTCTGAAAGAGCGGGCAGTGGAGCTTTATCGCAAATTATGTTTGAAATATCCGGAAAAAAGTGTTTACTTTGCATCGCGTATCGCCTCTCTGACGGGCCATGCGGAGGGTGTCGAGCTCGACGACTTTTCGGGGCGCGGTTTCTTTGAGAACGAAGGTGTCAGGGTGGAGCGTTTCGATAAGCTGGACGGTCGGGTGGAGGGGGTAGATCCCCGCAAGCTCGATAGAATGGTCGTCACGCATTACGGCGGAGTGGAGATAGACGAGCCGTTGGAGTTTATATGCGGTGTGGTCGATCCAGAGGCATTTGACGATATTAATAAGACGGAGCCGCCGGTTATCCGAACGGATGAGGTGGAGCTCGATGGTTAACAAATAATAAGATGTATACATTTTTTATCATTCTGATCGTAATCGCAAGCGTGTTGCTCGTGCTTGCCGTGCTCGCGCAACATCCCAAGAGCGGTATGGCGGCCAATTTCGGTGCGTCGAACCAGGTCATGGGCGTGCGTCAGACTACCGACTTCCTCGAACGTTTCACATGGGGCGCATCCATAGCCATAGTGGTGCTTACACTTTTGGCTACCATGTCGGTGCCCAAGTCGCACATATCGGATAAGTCGATAGTGGAGGAGAACATACAGAACACTTACGCACCGCTTAACCAGACGTTACAGGTGCCGGTTACGGGCATGGAGGCGGCTCCTGCGGATTCTGTAAAATAGACCGTCTTTACGTCAGAGCCAGACCGCGGCAATGTTTTCAAGGCGGTTACCGACACAACGGAATAACGGGGTGGATGCGGTCGATGACCTGCATTCTCCCCTTTTGTCATGATAGGTGGTATGGAAAAGTTGACAGACAGGTTTTTACGTTATGTAGCCGAGGACACGCAGTCCGATCCGCATAGCGATACGTTTCCCTCGACGCCTGCGCAACGTTCTTTTATGGAGATGTTGGCCGCCGAGCTGCGGGCCATGGGGCTCGACAACGCTGCGGTCGATGCCGACGGTTATCTGATGGCCGCCATAGAGGCCAATACGGATATTCCCGCTCCGGCCATAGGTTTCATATCGCATGTAGATACATCTCCGGATATGAGCGGCAGGGGAGTGCGGCCTCGCATGTTGCTCTACGAGGGGGGCGATATAGTGCTTAACGATAGTGTCACGATGTCGGCGGAGCGTTTCCCCGAGTTGGAGTTTTACATAGGCAAACATCTTATAGTCACTGACGGCACCACTTTGCTCGGGGCCGACGACAAGGCCGGCGTGACCGAGATAGTGACGGCCGTAGGCGAGATACTCGCGCATCCAGAGCGGCCTCACGGCAAGGTATGCGTCGCTTTTACTCCCGATGAAGAGATAGGGCGCGGTGTAGACAAGTTCGATGTCGGGCGTTTCGGCGCCGACTATGCCTATACTATGGACGGAGGTCGCGTCGGCATGATAGAGTACGAGACATTCAATGCGGCTTCGGCTGCAGTGACGGTGCGAGGTGTAAATGTGCATCCCGGTTACGCCAAGGGCAAGATGCGTAACGCTTTGAGGCTGTTGCAACGTTTCGATGCCATGTTGCCCGACGAGCGTCCGGAGAACACCGAAGGCTACGAAGGGTTCTTCCATTTGGTAGGTGTGGACGGAGGTGTGGAACGTGCGCGTGCCGATTACATAATACGAGACCACGATCGCGAGAGCTTCGAGAGGCGTAAGGATATTTTCCGTGGCGCCGCCTTGTCGCTTGAGGACGGAGAGGTGTCGGTGGATGTGGATATCGCCGACCAATATTATAACATGGGCGAGGTGTTGTCGGGCGACAATTACCGCATAGTGGAGATGGCTATAGAGGCTATGAAGCGGATAGGCATAGATCCTATAGTGACCCCTGTGCGCGGTGGTACCGACGGTGCGCGGCTCTCTTTCATGGGGTTGCCGTCGCCTAACATATTCGCCGGCGGTGAGAATTTTCACGGTAAGTACGAGTTCGTCGCCGTGGAGTCGATGGAGGCGGCTGTACGGTTGATAGAGGAGATTGTCTATTCGGCCGTAGAGGCGTGAGCTTCGGAGGCCGTATAAGGAGTGGGAATGTAGAGTAAATATGTAATAAATATAATTACGGCGCGTACTAAATTTAGTGTGATGCCGTATGAATGAGGGTTTTTTATCTAAACGTTTTCGATAAGTCGAGTGCAGTGAAACGGAGTTTCGATTGCCGAGACGAGAAAAGGTCGAATGAAATCCAACGTTTTCGATAGGTCGAGTGCAAAGAAACGAAGTTTCGGCCGTTTGTGGCGAGGAGACGTTTGCAATAAAGCTAATGTTATGAAAGTGAGATTTTTTCTTTATGCGATGGTTCCCGTTATGTCGCTCTTTTCGTGCGGAGGCGGGAGCGGAGAGGGTACCGTTACGGTGGATATGACTAATCCCGGGCGCAATAACACCGTCTATCTGCGTTATTACGACCCTGATCTCTACGACTATGTGGATGTCGACAGTACGGAGGCGTCGGAACATTTCGTATTGAGGTGCGATTCGGTACGCGATGGGGTATATACCTTGTTTTTGGGCAAGGACCCGTTGGCGAATCTATATAACGAGGGGCAGAGCATGAAACTGAAGGTGAAGGCCGACGGATATACCGGCAAGAGCGAGGTTTCTGGTTCGTCTATGATGAGGCAGATAGCGGAATATAACGAGGCTACCGCTCCTTATTTCGAGCGATTCAGACATATAAACAACCGTTATAACAACGCTTTGGGCGGCGGTTATGCCGTATATGTGGAAGACAGCGTGCGCCTTTACGACAAGTTGGAGATGGAGACGCGTGCCGAGCTTACCGAATATAGCCTCGGTTTCATGAATGAACATAAGGGTGAGCTTGTCGACGTATATGTCAGCGCCATGACCGAACCGGCAAACGACAAGGCCGACCCCGAGTATATCAAGACGGCTCTTAAGAACTACTGGAATCATGTCTATCTCGACGATCCGCGCATAACCATGTTCCCCAAAACCAAGGAGCGGGTGTTGACCTATCTGAGTGTTATTTCCGGTAAGCCCGAGGATGAGGCCAATGTCATCATAAACGAGTTTCTGGACCGTTGCGAGTCTAACCCGAGGATGTTCCGTATGGCGACCGAGACGATGGACAAACTTTTGGGCGACAAGTCGCAACCTGTCAGACAACATTTCATATACGTAAATGCTCTTGAGCGCATAGTGGCATCCGACAACTATACCGATCTGGAGAAAGAGCCGTATCGCTATAAACTGAAGATGGCCCGCAACCACCTCCCCGGCACTCCTGTGGCCTCTATGGACCTTATGTTGCCGGACGGCAGACGTTACGACCCCACCGCCCATCCCAAGAAGTGGCAGGTATATTTCTTCTACAACCCCGGGTGCGGTAACTGCTCGGAGGCGGTGCGCCTTATGAACACATCCGATTGCGTACGCTCTTACGAGAACGACGGCGAGCTTCAGATATACGCCATATACGTAGGCAAAAGCCGTGAGGAGTGGCTCAAGATAATATCGCAACCCGAGTATGGTGGCAAGTGGATAAACCTGTGGGACGACAAGGGCATCATAGAAAAGGATGAGATATACGATTTGGGCGCTATCCCGATGATATATTTGATAGACCGTAACAAAAAGGTAGCAGTGAAGGATATTCCTGCTTACGACATCTGTAACCAGTTGTGGCATCAGGGTAAAAAGTTCGGCGAGAATCAGGAATATTAACCGGAAAGGCGACAAACCGTATGCAGTGGTGCAATAAATTAAAACACAAAATATTATGAAGTTCTTTATAGACACGGCGAACCTCGAACAGATCGCCAAGGCCGAATCAATGGGTATCCTCGACGGCGTTACTACCAATCCCTCGCTCATGGCTAAAGAGGGCGTCAAAGGTAATGAGGCGATAATGAAACACTATGTCGATATATGCGGTATAGTGACAGGCGATGTTAGCGCGGAGGTTCTCTCTACCGATTACGAAGGCATGATAGAGGAGGGCAAGAAGTTGGCCGCGTTGCATAAGCAGATCGTGGTGAAGGTTCCGTGTACCGCCGACGGCATACGTGCCATAAAGTCGTTCAGCGACATGGGCATCCGTACCAACTGTACACTCGTATTCTCGTTGGGACAGGCTCTTTTGGCGGCCAAAGCGGGAGCGAGCTACGTGTCGCCGTTCGTGGGACGTCTCGACGATGTCAGCTCCAACGGCATAGAGCTGGTGTCGAGAATAGTCAATGTCTACCGCTATTACGGTTATCAGACGGAGGTGCTCGCCGCTTCGATACGTTCGGTGCAGCACATCATACAGTGTCTGGAGGTGGGCGCCGACGTGATAACCTCGCCTTTGTCGAGCATAATGGCCCTGCTCGACCATCCATTGACAGACAAGGGGTTGGCCATTTTCGAAAAGGCTACCAAGGAGATAATCTGAGCTTATTGCAGGTAAATAGTGTCTCTGCGGTACGATATTTCCGGTGTCGTGAGCGTTTCCGGCATTCGGATTGCAGGCCGTCAGAGTGAAATATATAACAGGGACGTGTCGTTGCGGCGTATGCGGGCGGCAGGTCCCTGAAAATCGAAATGTAAATATGTTCAGATCGGGATTCGTAAATATAGTGGGTAACCCCAATGTCGGCAAGTCTACGTTGATGAATGCGCTCGTGGGCGAACGCATATCCATTATCACCTCCAAGGCGCAGACCACGCGTCATCGCATCATGGGTATAGTGAACGGCGAGGATTTTCAGATAGTCTATTCCGACACGCCGGGGGTGCTCAAACCAAATTATAAATTGCAGGAGAGCATGTTGCGCTTCTCGGTGGGAGCTCTTGCCGACGCCGATGTGTTGCTCTATGTAACCGATATGGTGGAGGATGCCACCAAACACTCCGATTTTATAGATAAGGTTAAGTTGTCGGCTATTCCCACGCTGTTGGTTATCAATAAGATCGACTTAGCCGATCAGGAGCGGTTGTCGGCTAAGACGGATATGTGGCGCTCTCTTTTGCCCGAGGCGCGTATAATACCTACTTCTGCTACCAATAACTTCAATATAGATAACCTTTTTAACGCCATAGTGGAGCTTTTGCCTCCGGGCGAGCCCTATTTCCCTGCCGATACGCTCACCGACAAGCCGCTACGGTTTTTTGCATCGGAGATAATACGCGGGCAGATATTGCTCAATTTCGATAAGGAGATCCCCTACTCTGTGGAGGTGGTGATAGAAAGCTACAAGGAGAGTCCGGAGATCGACCGTATAGGCGCTGTCATATACGTGGCGCGTAACTCGCAGAAAGGCATTATAATAGGTCATAAAGGAGCTATGCTTAAAAAGGTGGGAACGGCAGCCCGTAAGGAGTTGGAGGCCTTCTTGCAGAAAAAGGTCTTTCTCGAGATATTCGTGAAAGTGGGCGAAGATTGGCGCAACAATGAACGTATGTTGAGGAATTTCGGCTATATAGATAAGGAGTAGCTGTAATTAGTTCGCTTACACGGTGTAATGTTTAATGCTTTCAAAATTACGGTATGAAAACGGTTGAAGAGATAGCGCGTATGGCGTATGAGTATAATCACGATCGCGGGTATATGTGTTCCGAGTCGGTGGTGCATGCCATGAACGACGGGCTCGGGTTGGGTCTGCCGGCGGAGTTGTTGGCGGCTTCGTCGTCGTTCGGCGGAGGCATGAGTTCGGGATGTGCGTGCGGGGCCTTGGTCGGAGGTCAGATAGTGCTGGGTGCGCTTAAAGGACGTACCGCGCCTACGGAAGGCGCCGCGGTTATAAGGGCGTCGGCCGGCGAGTTGCACGACTTTTTCAAGACTGCGAACAAATCGACATGTTGTCGTGTGCTCACTCGTGGCGGTAAGGATCGCGAACGTTGCGCGTCTCTTACCCGCAGTGTGGTCGAGAAGGTTCTGGAGATGACATCGAAAGGCGGTATGCGATGAATATGGAGTACTACATAAACGAGCTTTTCAATACGGAGGTGACTTATGTCTCCGCCGCGCTTAAACTGCTTATCAGCTTCGTGTTGGGTGCCATTGTGGGTATAGAGCGTCAGCAACGCCGTCAGAGTGCCGGTATGCGCACCATAATGTTGATATGTCTCGGCTCTACGGCCGCCGTTTTGCTGTCGATATGGATTCCGCAAAGCTATCCCCACATGCAGGGCGGAGACCCGGGACGAATCGCCGCCCAGATACTGACCGGCATAGGTTTTCTCGGGGCGGGGTCGATCATACAGAGCAAGGGTAACGTTCGCGGTCTTACCACGGCGGCCTGTATATGGGTCATCGCCATCATAGGCATGTGTGTGGGCGCCGGGCTATACGTACCGGCCGTGTTGCTCACTTTCGGCACTCTGTTCGTGCTGGTGGCGTTGGAACGGATCGAGAAAAAGAGACTCCTTTCGGGAGAGGTCAAGCAGCTGGTTATTACATTCGATACGGCCGATCCCGATATAGACCGGGTTATGGATACCGCGGCCGAATACCTTTTGTTCGTGTTCAATGTATCTACCGAGTCCGACTATTCTGCGGGTAAGTCCACGCTTACATTGCGGGTTCAGGTCAGGGAGAAAGATACGCTCAAACGGTTGTTTTTCGATCTGCGGGCGTGTTGTCCTGAGATCGCGCGTATAGGTATATACGATGTGTGATTTTTTGTAAGTCCCCTTACATACTGTGACGCTAATGGTATTTTAGGTGGCTTAAGATTGATTTGATTTATCATTTCCGATAAGCCGAGTGCGATGGGACGAATTCTTTATTGCCGAGGCGAGAAAAGGTCTGCATCGAATAGAATTGTATTTGTCATGATAAACGAAACCCACGATATTCCCGTAGAGCGCCATCCGCTAGAGCCGTTCTTGCCGTCTGATGGTCGTATATTGATGCTCGGCAGCTTTCCGCCGCCGCGTCAGAGGTGGTCGATGAACTTTTTCTATCCCAATAAACAGAACGATATGTGGAGGATAATGGGATTGTTGTTTTTCGGTGATAAGGATCGTTTCGTAAGGTCCGACGGTGGTTTCGACGAAGATATGGTGCGCGGTTTCTGTAACGAACGCGGTATAGGTCTGTTCGACACGGCATGCGAGGTGAGGCGCCTTAACAACGACGCTTCGGATAAATTTCTCGTAGTGGCCCGGTGCAGCGATGTAGGGGCTATGCTCGCCAAGATGCCGCGATGCGGTGCCGTGGTCGTGACAGGGCAGAAAGCTCTCGATACCTTGCTCTCTACCGTAGAGGGGGAGGCCCCGTCCATAGGCTCTTTTATGGAGGTGACCATAGGCGACCGTAAAGTGCGTCTGTATCGTATGCCGTCCACTTCGCGGGCCTATCCTTTGGCGATAGGTAAAAAAGCGGAGAGTTATAGGGTTATGTTCGAGAACGAAGGGTTGATACCGGCACTGTAAACAGCTATCGTTTGCTTTGACGTAAATATTTTCCGCCTCTGTAATCGAAACTTCATTACAGAGGCGGAATCTCGTTTTAACGTCGACAGTTATATTATCTTCTGTTATATTCCTTGAGTCCCATTTCGAGACATTTCACAGCCTTGGTAAGGTCTTCCTTGTTCAGTACGTAAGCTATGCGCACCTGTTTTGCGCCCGACGCCCCTGTGGCATAGAATCCGGAGGCTGGGGCGAGCATAACCGTCGCTCCCTCGAAAGAGAATTTCTCCAACATCCAGCGCGCGAATTCTTCTGCGTTATCGACAGGTAATTCGGCTATGGCGTAGAATGCGCCGCGTGGCATGGGACAACGCACCCCGTCTATCTTGTTTAGCTCGCTTACGAGCAGGTTGCGTCTTGCGGTGTACTCCTCTTTCACTCTGTCGAAATAGCTCTGCGGTGTGCGTAGTGCGGCTTCTGCGGCTACCTGTGCCACGAAAGGAGGACACAAACGTGCCTGTCCCAGGCGTAACGCCGCGTCGATTATGTCGCGATTGCGCGTTACTATGGCGCCCAGACGTGCTCCGCACATGCTGTAGCGTTTGGATATGGAGTCGATCATTACTACGTTGTCGGCCTGTTCCACTAGGTTGAGCGCGGAGAAATGGCTGGCGCCGTCGTAGCAGAATTCGCGATATACCTCGTCTACGATGAGAAACATGTCGTGTCGTGCCGCCATACGGCCCAGCTCGCGTATCTCCTCTTCGCTGTAGAGATACCCGGTGGGGTTGTTGGGATTGCATATAAGTATGGCGCGCGTACGGTCGGTCAAGGCCCGTTCCATCTCCGGTATGGGAGGGAGGGCGAAATCGTTGTCTATGGTCGAACCTACGGTGACTACCTTGACTCCGGCCTCTACGGCGAATCCGTTATAGTTGGCATAGAACGGTTCGGGGATGAGCACCTCGTCGCCCGGGTCGAGGCACGCCATGAAAGCGAAGACTATAGCTTCCGATCCTCCGGTGGTGACCAAAACATCCTCGTAGGTGATGGGAGGGATGCCTAAGCCGTTGTAATATTCGGCCAATCCGCGCCTGTAGCTCTCCTTGCCTGCCGAATGGGTGTAGTATATTATGGGTTCACGCATGGCGGCTATGGCGTCCAACGCTTCGCGCGGGGTCTCTATGTCCGGTTGTCCTATGTTGAGGTGATAGACCTTTACACCTCTTTTTTTCGCCTCCTCGGCGTAGGGAACGAGCTTGCGCATGGGTGAGGCGGGCATGGTCCGCGCTTTTTCAGAGAGTGTTGTCATATCTTTCGGTTATAATATCTTTTTTGTCGGAAATCTCTCTTTCCGTACGGCGTCTACGCGATGTCATATTGAACGCGACAGCCGCACATATGGTTCCCAAAGACCAAGAGAATGCGCTGGCAGCCCATATCCCGGTCTGTCCGAACCTTTCCGATAGCATGTAGGCCACCGGTATCTTTACGATCCACAACGAGAAGAGCGTTATTATCATAGGTGCAACGGTATTGCCCATGCCGCGCAATGCTCCCATGAAGCACATCATCAACGAGAATATCCAAAACGACAGCCCCAGCACACGCAGGTATCCGCATCCAACCTCTATCACCTCGCGTTCTGTGGTGAATACCCGCATCAGAGGCTCCGCCGCCAGCAACAGACCTATCATGACTACGGCTCCCGCTATGAGCGAATAACGTACGGTGGCGTACATGCCTCGGCGTATTCTGTCGAAGTCGCCCACGCCGAAATTCTGTCCTGTGAACGAGGTGAGCGCTATGCCTAAGTTCATGGGTATGACCGATACTAACGTCTCTATGCGCGAGGCTCCTGAGAAGGCTGCTACCGTGTCGGTATCGAAACTGTTGACAATGGAGACTATCGCAAGCATACCCATGGCCACGAACATCTGTTGTACCCCCGCCGGAATACCCAATTTGAGGCTACGGACGAATATGCGTCTGTCGAAAACGAGACGTCGGGGATCGAACCGGACGATGTCGTTACGCCGGTTGGTATAGAGTATGGCGAATGTCACCGCCATGGCTTGCGCGATTACGGTGGCCCACGCCGCACCCTTTATGCCTAACGGGATAACGGCCACCAACAACAGGTCGAGAAGTATGTTGAGTACCGCCGACACAGCCAGAAATATCAGCGGAGTACGCGAGTCGCCTATACCTCGCAATATCGACGAAAGGCAGTTGAAGAAGAAAAGAAATATCAATCCTAGCAGGTAGATATTGAGATAGCTTACGGCGTAGGGAAGTATGTCTTCGGGCAGGTCTATCAGTATCATGATCTTGCGGCTGAAGATCAACCCTAAGGCCGTTATCGCCACAGCCGCCGCCGTCAGAAACAGATAGAGCGAGTCGGAGGCTTTGCGTATTTTGTCGTAGTCGCGCAATCCGTACGCCTGCGATATTATTATGGTGGTGCCGATACCTATTCCCATCACCAACGCCACGAGCATGAACACAAACGGTGCCGACGCACCCACCGCAGCCAAGGCTTGCTTGCCCACATAACGGCCCACTATCACCGTGTCGGCCCAGTTATAGAGCTGCATCAGAAAAGCTCCCGATATTATCGGTATGGAAAACCTTAATATCGAGCGACCTTCGTTGCCCGTTGTGAAATCCATATTGTTCATTCGGTGTCGCGTTGAGTTTTCAAAGATAGAAAAAATATCCATTACGAATGAGAAATTCTAACATGTGCCCGAAGTGTAAGAGGGCCTATGTTGGGGGTATGTCATGCCACGAGATAGGGGAGGTATATTGTGCTAACAGATGCTATTCTAGTAGGTTTGGTGCGGTTTTATGGAAAGTATGATTGCGATGCGGTTGGCGAGACGGAAAAGATAATGGAACTCACTGAAAGCTGTGTGTTTTAGTTGTCGATAGCTTCGCTCCGTGTCAGGAGCGAGGCACAAACTTGCGCTTCGTCAGAAGTGCAAGAAATCGGACACAATTCCGCTCGCGAGACTATAAGATGCTATAAGACGCACTAACAGTATGCGCATTAGCCGAACCCTGTCACTGCGGCACGTGGTGCCGCTCCCAAAACAACGACAAGTAATTAACCGGACAGAGGTTGGAAAAGCCACTGGCGAGCAAATACCATCACTCCACACCCAAAGACATGCGCATTAACCGCAAGTCGCAGGCATACTTGCCCGCGTACACAAATGAAGACCGCAGGGCGCCGAGACTTTTTAGACCTCAAAAATCGTCGATCGCGGTCGTGCGCCACCGGAGCGTACTCGGTGTACGTGAGGATGGCTCACGAACGGGATCGGCGATTTTTGTGGCTAAAAAGCGACGGAAACAGCCCCACGTTAACCGAAACTCGCGCGCCAACTGCACAACGAGAGCGTTCAGAGGTCGCGTACATAACTAAATATCACGAAAACTTCCTCCCCGTACGCCCCGAACCTATAAAATCCCTAACGCG
>CAJURV010000043.1 GCA_910588925.1 uncultured Rikenellaceae bacterium | reverse complement strand
ATCCCTAACGCGTCCCCGAAGGGGATGCACCCGCACGAGCAATACAAAAACGTCCTCAACAAAAACAAACGAGACTTAAGCGGAAATACAATAAACTTCCAACTACACTAAACACAACCGGAAAAGACAAGGCACAGAAAGCTGCCAAACAAAAACTAATAAAGAACGCCGCAAGGCATATTCCCAACAGCAAAATTACGAGCGAAGCGAGTAGCATAAATATGAACGAGCAGACTCAAACACGCCGTAAGGCGTATTCGCACAGGCAGAAAGCCCGAGCGTAGCGAGGGCTATCAAACACAAATTCCGCCGTTAAATCCCGAGGAACGAGGGATGAGCGGGCCGCACCTCGCGGTGGGCAGAAATCTCCCCCATATGGAGGCCCGCGTAAGTTCCAGCAATCATAGAACCTTTTCGCTTAAATCACCGCTAAGAATTGAAAGAGCGTCACGCTTAAGCGGTCCCCCGCAGGCTCCGGCCCTATGGCACCGAGCAAGATACAGCTAAAAGCATCACCACTACGCGGCATTATACTATAAGGAATGGTATTTAATCCAATCCGGATGAAAAGATACAGTTAATGCACATACCTCTGCTTCAAGCGAGAGGACGGTCAAACACAATCCTTCTTTTCTATACCGAAAAATGAGTGATATACACGGGCATCTCGCATTAGGGAGAGACTCCTCCACGAAAGGCTGCAAGCAGTCATAAACCTATTCCTCTTATTTTATCCCCCAGCGACTTTTTTAAACTCACTACCGAAACAGTTCCTCCCTTGTAAAGCCGGACAAGCTATGTAAAAAACTATATAATCTCACCGTAACCTTATAGAAGTAACTTTAAAAATGAGACAACCACCACCCCATATCGCTCAGAAGAATACTATGCTCGCGGGTATATCTCCGGTGGTAACGCTCCATTTCCGTATCCCTTCGGGCGAATAACAGTGCAATGTTCCGGGCGTAACATAGTCGCCGGCATCGGTGACGAATATCTCCCGCGATTCTGGGTTGACAGCTATGCCGTAAGCGATCTTTATATCTGTTTCGGTACCGTCCTTGATGAAACCGGTTGACACTAACTCATGAGTGCGTGTGTCGATGATGCCGTATGTCCTTTTGTTAACGGCCGTGACGGCATTCCACTCGGTGCTGTAGAAGTATATGGAATCGCCGCATATAGCCATGTTGCTGTTGGCTATGGGGTATGACTCTATTACCGCGTCGCTCACGGGGTCTATGACATGCGTGGAGGAGCCGTTGCCTCTGTAATCGCCGCGCGACGATACCCATATCATGCCCTGACGGTCGAGACGCATGCGGTGTAGATTTATCGCCACGTCTATTTTTTTGATCTCCGTGAAAGTGGCCAGGTCTATTACCGATACGGTGCGGTCGTAGTTCGGTACCCTGTAGCCGCCGGAGTTGGCTACATAGAGCTTGCCGCCCGTTATCACCATCTCTTCGGGCTGGTAACCCACCGTGCATTCGGCCACCACTTTCAGCGTAGCAGTGTCTATCTTGGCTATGTATCCGAGACGGGCATGCGGATCTATTGCTACGGGGCCGGCGTAAGAGCTGACGTATGCATAGGGACCGTCGAAAGTTATGTAACGGCAGTTGGGTATCGACACCACACCTATGTGTACGGCATCCGAGGCGTGCATCACCTCCACGAGATTGGAACAGTTGATCACGGCATAGAGACGACCGCCGTATATCTTGAGGTCGTTGCCTACGTCGCCCAACTCCTTGACGACACCCGGATTACGCTCGGGGAATATGTTGCGGGTGTAGAAAAATCTCTCGTAGTCGAACACATCCAACGACGCTTTGTTGCTACCCATGTTACCCTCGTTGAGAAGATAGAATCCGCGTACCGTCTTGAGGTGCATTCCACCGCCATTTACCGGTATGTCGGTGGAGGGAGGGGTCGGTTCGTCCTTGCGGCATCCTGCGAGCGAGGCTAGTATAAGAGTTGCTATGGCAAGTAATCTTACGTTCATATCGTCACATTCAGTTTTATCTTGAAGTTGGTGCCGGGCATAGGATAACACTGCACCACCTCGTATTGCTGGTTGAATATGTTGTTTAGCTCCGCTGTGGCGCGTAGTCCTACGCGTCTTATCCGGAACGTTTTGGTTAGCGACATGTCGTGGGTGTACCACGGTTGGGCGTAGTTTTCCGGGATGTTGGCCACCGACTCGTAACGCTCGCCGGTGTATATGAAACTGTAGCTGAGACCCCAGCCCTTATAGTCGAGTCCGACGACGGCCGACCCGCTGTGCCACGGTATGTACGGTATCTGCGAACCGTAGTGGGGACTTTGTTTGTCAGTGCGGTCCTGCGCCTTCTGGTAGGTATAGCTTATGCGGGTGTTCATGCCGACCTTGCCCCCGAAGAGCCACGAGGTCTGAACCACAGCGTCCACACCCTTTATTTCGACATAACCGAGGTTGAGCATCGTCCACTGAAACTGGTTGGAGGTGGGTATGGCCACAATCTTATCCTCCACCTGATTGAAATATCCGTCTGCCTGTATGTCTAACCGCCTGAACGAACGGCGGGAGAAGTCGCGTGCGTAGACTATGCCGGCGTCGTATTGGGTGGTGTATTCGGGTTTGAGGTATTTGTTGCCTATGAAGGTATAGTATAGATCGTTGAGCGTGGGCATGCGGAAGATGCGTTTGTAAAACGCTCGTATGCTGAGGTCGTGTTCTCCGAATGGCTTGTATTGCATCACTGCCGACGGAGTGTATTCGTTCTTTTTCCCTGCCGAAGCACCCCCTATGGAGGTGCGGTCGCTGACGTGCGTATAGAGCAGGCTGCCCTGCAAGCGGAACTTATCCCATGAGAACGATGTGGCTAGAGCGGCCAGTAGTGTCGACCGTCGCGGATAGACGAACTCGGCAAGGTCGGCATCGAGGGTGTTATACTGGCAGTCTACGGACAGCGAGGCGCTCCACCACTTGAACATAGCCAGTTCGTTGGCGGCCGAGATGTAAAATTCGTGTTGACGGTAGTGGTTGTCGACATACATCGTAGAGACATCCAAACGCGGGTCGGAGAGGTAGCGCAGATAGTCGTAGGCATATTTGCCGTTTACCATCAGATTGTAAAAAGGCGTTATGTTCTTGCGGAAAGAGCCTTGTGCGAATATGTTGCGGTCCCACTGGCGGTCTTCGTGCCTGAACTTTCCCGGTTCTTCGCGTACCGACGCGCCGGGATAGCCTCGCTCGGAGTCGTAGAAATAGACTTTGGCCTGCCATTGTCCGTTATTGACTATGCCGAACAACGCCGCCTCGGCCCGTAACGCGCTCACGTCGCCGTTGCGGCGTACTTCGGTGGTGTCGTAACCGTCACGGCGGGTGTAGCTGAATTTATATCGTCCGGTGGTATATAGATATTCGGCACTGACGGAGCCGGTCAGCCTGTCGCCGAAACGGTGCTCCCACAGAACGGATGGATTGGCCGTGCCGAACGATCCGGTCTTGAAACCTACGTCCAAGTTGTTCTTTTTATTGTCCTCAAAGCGCGGTTTGCGTGTGCGCATATATATCGTACCCGCCGAAGCGTAGTCTTTGGCTGTTTGCAGAAAAGAGCTTTTCTGACCGTTATAGACCGATACCGCCTCCATATTGTCGAGCGAAAAGCGTCCGAGGTCGATCTGCCCGTTTTGTGCGTTGCCGAGCTGTATGCCATCGTAGAAGACACCTACGTGCTGGCTGCCCATGCTTCTGATATTGACTGTCTTGAGCCCGCCGATGCCGCCGTAATCCTTGATTTGTACGCCGGAGAAATATCGTATGGCGTCGGCCACCGAGTTGGCGCTCAACTTCTCGAGCTCCGCACCCGAGAGTGTCTGGGCGGGTATGATGGAGGGCACCGACCGGCGTCCCTGTACCGTGACCGTCTCTATGTACTGAGTAGGATTTTGCGTAGTGTCACGCTCCTGCGCATGGAGCGAGGAGGTGGTCAGAAGCAATACTATACATGGAATCAGTCGTTTCATCGTGTCTCTCTTTGCGCATACGGCAGAAAGACAACATGACCGTGGGCCAGTTACCTTGCCTATTCGCCGCAGGCCGTAACGCATTCGAATGGCAGGTCTTCTGACTCGTCAGCATTGGCGACGTCTTCCCGAGCACAAGGCTCAGTGACCGGTTGTCGCGCGACCTTATTCAAGGCCCTGACTTACAGCAGCGGGAACTGTTGCCGAATCGCACGGCATTCCCTTTTCATCTCTTACAGAGAACCATTGCGGGACAAATGTAGCGTTATTTTTTGTATTTAGGAAATGACGTGACGGTACAAAGTATTAAAAGATAGGCCGCTGTTTGATTAACATGGCTGGGATTGTATGGGTTTCGCTTTGTTCGGATCGGGGATGTTAGCCTTACTTAATTTGGGCCAGGCGGTTGCGGAACCCCGACAGATACACAAACGCAACTGATATACGCATACCGTCAAGACAAAACAAACCCTAACGCCTCGCAAACCGCAAACACTGTAAAACATCCACACATAAGCGACACGCCTGAGTAAAGCGCTCTCCGCTTATTTGTCCGCCATTCTCGAGACACAATCGCCGCAACAGGCTATACCCTGCCGCACCGGGCAAGTAATGACACAAGATAACGAAGCTCCGTATCAACCATCGCCCCACGGAAAAACGAATGCGGTTTACCAAAAATGGGAACATACTCCCCGTCCAATCCTTGTATTTTAACTTGTAAAGAGTTACCTTTGCATAAATAGTATTTTTATGAACAAAAACAGATATTGCGTAATCATGGCCGGCGGCATCGGCAGTCGTTTCTGGCCGTTAAGCCGTGAGGAGCGTCCCAAACAGTTCATCGACGTAATGGGCGTAGGCCGTACATTCATACAGCTCACATTCGACCGTTTCGCCCCGATGATACCCCCCGAAAATTTTCTGGTGGTCACCAGCCAACGCTATAAATCTTTAGTGCTGGAACAACTTCCAGAACTCAACGAGAGCCAGGTGCTGTGCGAGCCCATGCGTCGTAACACGGCTCCCTGCATAGCCTACGCCATACACCGCATAGCTTCGGTCAACCCGTCGGCGGTAGTCACCTTCACCCCTGCCGACCACCTGATACTCAAGCAGACGGAGTTCGAGAAAGTCATATCCGACTCCATGGATTTCGCCGAAAACAACGACGTGCTCGTAACGGTGGGCGTCACCCCTACCCGTCCCGAGACCGGCTACGGCTACATACAGAAAGGCGAAGCCTTGCGCGGCGACGATTCGCTGCACCGCGTAAAACTCTTCACCGAGAAACCGGACCTCAAAATGGCCGAAGTATTCGTCTCTACAGGCGAGTTTCTATGGAACTCCGGCATATTCGTATGGAGCGTGCCGTCGATAATAAAAGCGTTCGAGCGGTTCCAGCCGGAGATAGAGACCCTCTTCGCCGACGGCGCCGACCTCTACCTCACCGACCGCGAACAGGAATACATCGACTCCATATACCCCGAATGCCCCAACATATCCATAGACTACGGCATAATGGAACATGCCGATAACGTATGCGTACGTTGTGCCGACCTCGGATGGTCCGACATAGGCACCTGGGGCTCGCTCTACGCCATGGCCGACAAAGATGCCACTGGCAACGTCACCGGCGGTAAAACCGGGAATATGTTACTGAGCGACGTCAAAGGCTCCATCATAAAGCTATCGGAAGGCAAACGGGCTATAATAGACGGCTTGGACGGATATATACTGATAGAGGGCGGCGACACGTTGCTGGTATGCCGTCGCAGCCGCGAGCAGGACATCCGCACATGGGTGGATATGATTAACAACGACGGACATGAAAAATAGCGTCATTCTCGCCTTGATGGTCTCCCTTACGGTGGTAACCTCGTGCGCATGCGCCGGAGATAGCGACGCCGAAGACACGGCAAGACACATCTCCGCCGTGCAACCCGAGCCCCGCAGGCTGAACGTCAGAGTAAAGGAGGTTTTACCGCACTCGCGCAAGACATATACGCAAGGGCTGGAGTTTCATGACGGCATGCTGTACGAAAGCAGCGGCGAATACGGCCTCTCGTTCATCGAGGTCTTATCGTTTCCTGACCTCAAGACAGTCAAACGCACAGAGGTGGACGACCGATTCTTCGCCGAAGGGATAACGGTGCTCAACGACACCCTCTACATGCTCACATGGCGCGAACATCAGGTGTTGTTGTTCGACCCGGCCACACTCGATGAGATAGGCCGTCACACCGTCTACACCGAGGGATGGGGCATAACCAACGACGGACACAAGCTGTACATGAGCGACGGTTCGCAATATATCTACGAGATAGACCCGGTTACGTTCGGGCGCAAGAGACGCATAGCCGTGACGACCCCCGCCGGTCCGGTATTCAACATCAACGAGCTGGAGTGGATAGACGGTCGCATATGGGCCAATGTCTACGGCTACAACAACATGCTCATAGTCGACCCGGCCACGGGATACGTGGAGGCGATAGTGGAGTGCGACGGTCTGTTAGAACCCGAAGACATCAAACGCTCCACCGACGTACTCAACGGCATAGCCTACGATCCGGAAAGCAAGAAAATATACGTCACGGGCAAGAGATGGCCCAAGATGTTCGAGATAGAGCTGTTTCGTTAGGCCGAGTGCAACGCTAATAACGTACGTGCGAAGCTAACCGTTTCACATACGACGGCCCGTTACGGTCGCCTGTACGAAAAACAGCCGAAAGAATTTTACTCAACCGACACATTGATAAAGGAACTGTTAAGCCGAAAGGTGGTGGTGCTCGACGGAGCGTTAGGCACCATGATACAAAGCTATGGCCTGTCGGAGGCCGACTTCCGCGGTGAACGATTCGCCGATCGGGGCGTTGAGCTGGCCGGATGCAACGATCTTCTGGCGCTCACACGCCCCGATCTGATAACGGAGATACACCGCCGTTATCTCGATGCCGGAGCCGACATAATAACCACCGATTCATTCAATGCCAATGCCGTGTCGCTGGCCGACTACGGATTGGAAGAGTATGTCTACGAAATCAACCTCGAGGCGGCCCGCCTGGCTCGTCGTGCCGTAGACGAGAGCGGCCTCGGGGAGCGTTACGTAGCCGGATCGGTAGGGCCTACCGGCAAGGCGGCTTCGTTGTCGCCGGATGTAGAGCGTCCGGCGTTCCGAAACGTCACGTTCGAACAACTGGAGAGAGCATATATAACACAGATAGAGGGGCTCACTGACGGCGGATGCGATATAATACTCATAGAGACCGTATTCGACCTGTTGAATGCCAAAGCCGCTGTCTCCGCCTACGACAAGGTGATGCGGAGCCGTGGAGCACGTTTGCCTCTGATGTTGTCGGCAAGTGTCACAGACGAGGCCGGGCGTCTACTCTCGGGCCATACGGTGGAGGCTTTCTGCCACACTTTCGCCCATACCGAAGGGTTGCTCTCCATAGGGCTTAACTGCTCTTTCGGAGCAGAGAAGATGGCACCGCTCCTGAAGCGAATGTCGCAGATAGTGCCATGTGCCCTTTCGGCGCATCCCAACGCAGGACTGCCGGACGGATTCGGACGTTACGGGCACACGCCCCGCATTATGTGCGAATGCGTAGGTCCACTGCTCGCCGAGGGGGTGCTCAACATAGTGGGAGGATGTTGCGGCACTACCCCCGAACACATAAAAGAGTTATGCGCTCTGGCCGGAAAGGCTGCGGTGCGTCCTCTGCCGGGCTCGGATCATAGCACCGTCATTACGGGATGGGAACCGCTCGTGATATCGCCGGAGATAAATTTCGTAAACATAGGCGAGAGAGCCAATGTAGCAGGATCGGCCAAGTTCGCCCGTCTGATACGGGAGGGGGCTTTCGCAGATGCCGTAGAGGTGGCGCGCACCCAGGTGGACAGCGGAGCACAGGTGCTCGACATATGTATGGACGATGCCATGATAGACGGTCCGACGGCCATGCGCGAGTTTCTTCTGTTGCTCTCTTCCGAACCCGACATAGCCCGCGTCCCTTTCATGATCGACTCGTCGTCGTGGGAGACGGTTACGGCGGGGATGAGATGCGTGGGCGGCAAACCCATCGTCAACTCCATATCGCTCAAGGAGGGAGAGGAGACATTCCTGGAGCGTGCCCGCCAGATACGCACCATGTGTTGCTCGGCGGTGGTCATGCTCTTCGACGAACAGGGACAGGCCGACACCTACGAGCGTAAAACAGAGGTAGCCCGCCGGGCTTACGACCTACTCACATCCGACGGCTTCCCCGCCGAAGACATAGTCTTCGACCCCAACGTGCTCACCGTAGCCACGGGCATGGCGGAGCACGACCGTTACGCTCTCGACTTCATCCGCTGCATACGCTACATAAAGGAGAACCTGCCATACGCCCGCATAAGCGGAGGCGTCAGCAACCTGTCGTTCGCCTTCCGCGGCAACAACAAGGTACGCGAGGCCATGCACTCGGTATTCCTCTACCACGCCATACGCGCGGGACTCGACATGGCAATAGTCAATGCCGCACAACTGCCCCTATACGAAGAGATAGACCCTGAACTGTTACGTGCAGTGGAAGATGTGATACTATGTCGCGACGAGGGGGCCTCCGAACGTCTTCTGGAGCTGGCTTCACGTATCAAGGATCAGACGGAGCGGAAAGACAAACCAGCCGTACATGCCGAAGAGACGTGGCGTGGCGGGAGTGTGGAAGAACGGCTGTCGTACGCCCTGCTACACGGCATCACCGCCCATATAGAGGAGGATGTCATGGAGGCTCTGGGCAAGTCAGGCTCACCGCTCGCCGTCATAGAAGGCCCCATGATGGACGGCATGACGAGCGTGGGACGACTATTCGGCGAGGGCAAGATGTTTCTGCCTCAAGTAGTCAAGAGCGCACGTGTGATGAAAGCGGCGGTAGGCTATCTCGAGCCTTACATAAAGGCGGACGAGCGCACGGGAAACACCCGTAGCAAAGTGGTGATAGCCACTGTAAAAGGCGACGTACACGACATAGGCAAGAACATAGTGTCGGTGGTGCTATCATGCAACGGCTACGACATCATAGACCTCGGAGTGATGGTGCCGGCAGAAAAGATCGTAGACACCGCCGTAGAGACAGGGGCTTCGGCAGTGATTCTGAGCGGCCTTATAACCCCGTCGCTAGAAGAGATGGGCAAGGTGATAAGGCTTGCGGCCGAAAGAGGACTGAACGTACCCGTCATGGTGGGAGGCGCCACCACCTCTTACATACACACCGCCGTCAGGTTGGCCCCACTCTACGACAACTGCGTGGTACGCACGGCCGACGCATCGTCGTGCTCCGCCACGCTCACCGAACTGCTGAGCGAAAAGGGGCCGGATGCCGTTAAACGAATAAGGGAGGAGCAACAAAAATTACGCGACGACTACGAGGCGTCGAAACGTCCCGCCCTATCTCCCGACGAAGCACGCAAGCTCGCCCCCAAACCCGACGCATCGCTTCTGTCGGAGCCTGTAGTGAAAGGCACGATACTATACGACGACATACCTTTCGGAGAGGTGGCGAAGCTGATAAACTGGACCACATATTTCGCCGCATGGCAGCTCAAAGGGCGTTATCCCGACATATTCGACCACCCCGAAAAGGGAGAGGAGGCACGACGGCTCTACGACGACACCATGCAGGTATTGGGCAGGATGGAGCTCGAGGGGGTGCCGCGCCTCAGGGCCGTATCGGCCATAGTGCCGTGCAGAGCGGTAGACGACGATATAATAGTAGACGGAAGACGGATTGTCTTGGGGCGTCAGAACAGACCCGGCAGAGAGGGTTTCTGCCGTTCTTTGGCAGACTTCGTATCGCCGGAGGGATATGTAGGCCTCTTCGCTCTTTCGGCCGGGTTGGGTGCCGAAGATATGATTACAGGATACGAAGCCGAGGGCGACGACTATCGCGCCATGATAACGCGGCTGTTGTGCGACCGTCTGGCGGAAGCGCTCGCCGAATGGCTGCACTACGAGGTGCGCACGCATCAGTGGGGTTACGCCCCCGACGAACCTTTCGACGCCGAGACGCTCCTACGCGGCGGTTACCGCGGCATACGTCCGGCATTCGGCTACCCCTCGTGTCCCGACCATACGGCAAAACGGGTACTATTCGACCTGCTCGATGCGGAACGCCTCACAGGCATAACGCTTACGGAGTCGTGCATGATGAACCCGCCGTCGAGCATATCGGGACTGATGTTCGACCACCCGGAGGCCTGCTACTTCGAGATAAAAGACTAAATCTACCCGATTCAATTTAAATTCAACGCCATATTCCGGTGACACGGTCACAGCCGGCTGACTGCTACCCGGCCTTTTACCAAAATCAGAAACTATACCGGCTCCATTAATATATGCCGGCAAACAGAGAAAACATGAAAGTCATAGACATAATAAAAGAGGCCGAGGCTGCGGGACGATGCCGTTTCGCTTTCGAGCTTCTGCCACCACTCAAAGGGGACGACATAACCACCCTGTTCGCCACAGTCGACCGTCTCAAAAGGTTCGACCCGGCCTACATCAACGTCACATATCACCGTGAGGATGTCAAATATGTGGAGCGTCCCGACGGTTTGCTCGAGCGTCGCATAGCCAGCAAACGTCCCGGCACGGTAGCCATATCGGCGGCCATACAGGCCCGTTACGGCATAGAGGTGGTGCCTCACCTTATATGCGGAGGCTTCTCGGCGTACGACACAGAGGATGCGCTCATCGACCTCAACTTCATGGGGATCAACAATGTATTGGCGCTCAGAGGCGACACTCTCCGCGGCGAGCACTCTTTCCGTCCCACACAAGGCGGACATTCGCATGCCGACGAATTGGTGTCACAGATAGTAGCCATGAACCAAGGACGCATGTTAGACGCCGAAGTAGACAGCGTACACCCCACAGATTTCTGCATAGGGGTGGCCGGCTATCCGGAGAAACACGCCGAAGCCCCCAATGCCGTGTGCGACATAGAACGGCTCAAACGCAAGGTAGACACCGGCGCGGACTACATAGTAACCCAGATGTTCTTCGACAACGGCAAATATTTCGACTTCGTAGAGAGGTGCCGTAAAGCGGGAATAGCAGTGCCGATAATACCCGCACTCAAACCGTTCTCCACGCTCAGGCAACTGGCTGTGCTCCCGCAGACGTTCCACGTAGACATACCCGAGGAACTCGCCCGTAGAGTAGAACGATGCACAGACAACGCACAGGTGCGAAAGGTAGGGGTTGAATGGGCCGTGGAACAGTGCCGCGAACTCAAAGAGGCGGGAGCTCCGGTGATACACTTCTACACAATGGGTAAGGCGGACAACATAGAGAATATCGCCGAAGCCGTATTCGGGGAACCGCAGATCCAAAAACGCTAACACACTTAAAACAAATCTTTTACGAGCAGAACGGGATTGTCACGGAGTCGTTTCCGACACAGCCGCACTAATTTTATATGCAGACGTGCGGATAGCAGATATCGGAAAAGAGAGCCATAATCACGGAACTTTTGTATATTTGCGGTGTCGCATGCTCCTTTCGGAGGGGCATGTACTGGATAAGGTTATCAAATAATATATTTATGCGCAGATTATTATGTTTTATCGCGGCCGCATCCTTTCTGGGCGGTTGTGCGGGCCTGCCCGAGGGAGATTTGGTGGGTTCGGTAGATGGTCTTGAGTCGGATGCTCTGATAATAAGGCAGATGCCTATCGACAAGAACACGACAAAGACCAAATTGCAAAGCGACACCATAGTACCCTACAGCGGAGAAAAGATAACGTTGATAGATTCGCTCCGGGGCGCGGTAGTCGTTACCGTATCGAGCGGCAAGCTATCCAAGAGCGATATAGACAAAGCCTCGTTCGTATTGCTACCCGGCAATCGCTACGTTATGAAAGGCAAGGTGGTGGACGGAACAATAGTGGCATCGTTGGAGGGCTCTACCGTATTCGGTGACGATTTCGCCGCCGTAGAGAGCGAGACCGCCCCTTTCAAGAAGGTTTACGACGAAGCGCTCGAGGTGCGTAACGAGGAGAAGATGAACGAGGCGTTCAGGAGTATAATGTCGACACGCGCACATTACGTATCTACACATCCCGAGTCGCCGCTATCTGTCTATTATCTTTCGTCGATGCATCGCGACAGCATCATATCCATGTTCCCCGCTTTAGCAGTACCCGACAGTACGGACGCTATCGCATCCATGTTATACGCATCGTTATGCACACGTTACGACGAGGCGCTAAAGGCTAAGAAAGAGATAGAAGCGGTAGCGGTAGGAAACTCTTTCGTCGATTTCACGGCAACAGAAGTGTCGGACGGAAAACCGTTCGCTCTCGGTGAAACTATAAAAGGTAAAAAAGCGATTGTCTATTTTTGGGGACGATGGTGCGACAACGGCGACATGGAACGCATGAAACGGTTCTCGTCCGAACATCCCGAGTTCGTCATTGTAGCGGTCAACTACGGCGACGACGACAAAGTCATAGCAGAAACAATCGCCAAGACAGGCCCGACCGCCAAATGGCATACAATGACTAACAACAATAACGGCAGAGAGATCTCCTCGCTCTATAAAGTAGAGGGGTATCCTTACGCCGTAGCCATCGACGCTTCTGGCAAAATCGCAGGTCGATCATTGAATGTTACCGACGAATTCATTTCGTCTCTGAATAATATTTAAGAGGAGATCTTCTTTATATGCCGCACTCTTCACGGGGTGCGGCTTTTTGTATATCCGCAGGAGAGATATGACAGCAAGGTTTCAGCCTGAATCGTTCCAGGAGAATATGCTCCTTTTTGATTCTCACTATATAATGAGAACGAATAGGCCAAGGTAAACGCTTCATGTGCATTAGGGTTTGGGAAAGTTTCATGCGGTTATTATAGTTTAAACTCTTTCCATAATGATAAATTTTGGCTGGCGAGACGGGAAAAATGCCATAAAGTTTCCCGAGGATATGCGCATTAGCTAAAACCACCCATGCGGCACGGGGTGTCGCTCCGTGATAATTACACGGATTAACCCGACAGAGGTTGGAATAAGCCTCAGGCGAGCAAATACCATCACTCCACACCCGAAAAAATGCGCATTAACCGCAAGTCGCAGGCATACTAGCCCTCGCACACAACTAAAGGTCGCAGGGCGCCGAAGGTTTTTAGACCTCAAAAATCGTCGATCGCGGTCGTGCGCCTCCGGAGCGTACTCCCCGTACGTGAGGATGGCTCACGAACGGGATCGGCGATTTTTGTGGCTAAAAAGCGATGGAAGCAGCCCCTCATTAACAGAACCCCGCGCACACAAACCAACAATTCATGCGTTCGGAGATCGCGTACTTCCCAAACTCCACTAAAACTTCCTACACGTACGACACTGACCTATAAAATCCCTAACGCGTCCCCGAAGGGGATGCATCAGCACGAGCAATACAAAAACGTCCCTAACAAAAACAACCGCAACCTAAGCGGAAACGTTAATGAATTTCCAACTATACTAAACACAACCGCAAAAGACAAGGTCCATAAACAACATCGTAAGGCATATACACTACAGAAAGTAATCCTAACGAAGCGATAGGCATAAAATCGAACGAGCAGACTCAAATACGCCGTAAAACGTACCCGACAAAGGCAAAAGCCCGAGCGAAGCGAGGGCAATCAAACACAACTTCCGCCGTTAAATCCCGAGGCACGAGGGATGAGCGGGCCGGAGCCTCCCCCAACGGAGGCCCGCTTACACGATTGGTTATTTGTAGTATTTATCGCTTACTTTATACAAAATCACACTCTCAAACTCCACGCGAGGCGCGGTCTCCGCAGGCTCCGTCCTTTGTTGACGCCAGACAAGATCCAGCTAAAAGCATACTAACCACATGGCATAATTATCATAAATAATTGTGTTTATCCCATTCGGACGAAGCAAGGACGATAAAGATTGACGATCTGGAAAACAAGGACCAGCGGGCCGCACCTCGGGTAGGCAGAAGTCCCCAACGGAGGCCCGCGTAAGTTCAAGCAATTATATACATATTCCGCTTATTTTACACCCAGCTATCCTCTCCGCCCGCCGCGAAGCGCGGTCCCCCGCAGGCTCCTGCCCTTATGACTTCCGGGAAGGTATCGCCAAAAGGAACATCACTACGCGACATAATTATCATAAAGAATCGTGTTTACTCAATCCGGGCGAAAAGACAAGCTAACGCGCATACCATCAAACCCAAAACAAATTCATCGTCTCGCAAACAACAAGCATACCCAATAAATATATCAAGGCTAAACGAGGACAATCAAACACTTTCCGCTTATTCTACACCACACCCAGCAAGCCATAAATACCGCCAAAATAATCTAACCACATAGCATAGAAAATAGAGCACACGATCAACATAATACAAAAAAGGTGCGGGACGTAAACAACTTACCTCCCGCACCTTAACTATTATAGACTAAACTAAAAAGCCTTAGCTATAGCGATAAAATCCTCCGCTTTGAGAGCGGCACCGCCTATAAGACCACCGTCTACGTCGGCCTTGGAGAATATCTCCGCCGCATTAGAGGGCTTGCAACTACCGCCATAAAGAATGGGGGTATTTTCGGCTTTAGCTCCGAACTTAGAAGCGAGCACTTTACGTATGTGAGCGTGTATCTCCTGTGCCTGATCTGCCGTAGCCGTCTTACCGGTACCGATGGCCCATACGGGTTCGTATGCCACCACGAGCTTATCGAACTGATCGTCAGAAAGGTTGAATACCACTTCCTCTATCTGCTTGGTTACTACGTCGAAGTGTTTGCCTGATTCGCGTTCTTCGAGCTTCTCACCTACGCAATAGATGGGAGCGAGACCGTTAGCGTACGCCTGCTTCATCTTCTCGTTGAGTACGGCACTGTTTTCACCGTGATATTCACGACGTTCCGAGTGGCCTAATATGACATACTGCGCACCGAAAGGAGCTATCATAGATGCCGCTACCTCTCCGGTATAGGCGCCTTTGTCGTGTGCGGAGCAATCCTGTGCCGCAAGCTTTACCTGCGAACCGGCTATAGCCTTGCTTACAGGGCACAGATGCGTGAAAGGCACCCCGAGTATGAGGGTAACGTCCTTAACCTCCGATGAGGCCGCCACTACCGCTTTTGCAAGAGCTTCACCTTCTGCGGGAGTGGTGTTCATCTTCCAGTTGCCCGCTACTATTTTCTGTCTCATGATCTATTGGTTTTATTCAGAACCCGCCTGCATACGCATAATAATCATGCGGAAACCCGACAGGATTCATCGGTTACAAATCTACAAACTGACTACTCTGCTTCGGTCACCCATCTCTTCACATCGTCCATAGAGGGATTAGCGAGACCCAATTTATTTTTCTTATTGAACCCGCACAGGTCGTTGAACAACTTGCCGGGCGACAACTTCTGCATGGCCTCCACGGTAAGATAGCCCATCTTATGAAGCACCTCCACCCATTCGGCCGGCACTCCCACGGCACCGAACTCGGCCTCGCCGTCACGCCTTACCTTTTTCTCGGGACGCATCTGCGGGAAGAGCAACACATCCTGTATAGACGGCTGACCTGTCATGAACATAGTCAGGCGGTCGATGCCTATGCCCATACCGGAACAGGGAGGCATGCCGTATTCGAGGGCACGCACGAAGTCCATATCTATGAACATGGCCTCGTCGTCGCCTTTCTGCGACAGACGCAACTGCTCCTGAAAACGCTCCAGCTGGTCTATGGGGTCGTTGAGCTCGGAGTAGGCGTTGCACACCTCCTTGCCGACCACAAAAAGCTCGAAACGCTCGGTGAGCGACGGATTGTCGCGGTGACGCTTGCTAAGAGGCGACATCTCTATGGGATAGTCTGTTATGAATGTGGGCTGTATAAGATCGTCTTCGCACTTCTCGCCGAAGATAGCGTCTATCAGCTTGCCTTTGCCCATGGTGTCGTCCACCTCTATATGTAGTTCGGCACACTTGGCGCGTATCTCGTCCTCGCTCTTGTCCGTTATGTCGAAACCCGTCTTGTCGAGAATGGCGTCACGCATGGTGAGACGACGGAAAGGACGTGCGAAACTGATGTTATGGTCGCCGATCTTAACATCCGTGGTGCCGTGCAATGCCAACGCCACCTTCTCTATCATACGCTCGGTGAAGTCCATCATCCACAGGTAGTCCTTATAGGCCACGTATATCTCCATCACCGTGAACTCCGGATTGTGGGTGCGGTCCATACCCTCGTTACGGAAGTCTCTCGAGAACTCATATACGCCGTCGAAACCGCCTACTATCAGACGCTTGAGGTATAGCTCGTTGGCTATGCGCAAATAGAGGTCGGTATCCAAAGTGTTATGATGCGTGATGAAAGGACGGGCCGCCGCACCGCCGGGGATGGGCTGCAACACCGGTGTCTCGACCTCCGTATAGCCGTAAGAGTTGAAGAACTCGCGCATGGTGTTGACGATCTTGGTGCGTGCGAGGAACACCTCTTTCACGCCCGGATTGACGATAAGGTCGACATAACGCTGGCGGTAGCGTTGTTCCGGATCGGCGAACGCATCGAACACCTGACCGTCTTTCTCCTTAACCACAGGCAGGGGACGTATAGACTTGCTCAGCACGGTAAGCTCCTTGCAGTGTACCGACAACTCGCCTGTCTTGGTGATGAACGCATAACCGCGTACACCGACGAAATCGCCTATGTCGAGCAATTTCTTGAAGACGGTGTTATACATGGTGGTATCCTCGCCGGAACATATATCGTCGCGACGTACATATACCTGTATTCGACCGAACGCGTCCTGTAGCTCCATGAATGAGGCGCTACCCATGATACGACGGCTCATAATACGACCGGCGATAGCGACATCCTGAAAATTATTCTTCCCGGGATCGTAACCCGACAATATATCGCTACTGTGCGCCGTAACCTCGTATCTGGCCGCGGGATAGGGTTCTATACCCAATTTGCGTAGCTCTGAAAGGGAGTTGCGACGGATCTGTTCCTGCTCCGAAAGCTCGAGTGTACTCATACTTATCTTATTATAACGATTGCAAAATTAGCAATTTTAATCGGAAAACAGGTCAGCATAGATGAAATTTATATGGCAGGGAGAGCCTGTCCGCTTTTCGACGAACTACATTGCAGTATGTTCATAGATTCAAGATGCCCACATGAGGTCTCTTTTTTATATATCGGTCAGCACAATATAATCAGTAGGGTACTTTCATAGTATCTCGTTCGGCATCACAAGGAACGCGCCTCGCGGCGGGCGGAGAGGGGTGCCGAATGTAAAATAAGCGGAAGAGGTATATGATTACCGGAACTTACGCAGGCCTCTGTGAGGGATTTCTGCTTACAGCGAGGTGCGGCCTGCTCGTCCCTCGTACCCCGGGATTTAACGGCGGAAGTTGTGTTTGATGCCTCTCGCTTCACTTAAAGACACTTGTGGCTTGCGAGACGATAATTTTGTTTTTAGCTTGATAGTATGCGCATTAGCTAACTTTTCGTCCGGATGGAATGAACACAATTCCTTATGATAATTATGGCGCGGCGTGATGTTTATTTTAGCATTATTTTGACCGGCATCACAAGGGACAGAGCCTGCGGGGGACCGCTTAAGCGTGACATTCAAGAAAGTGATTTCGTATAAAATAGGCGATAAATACTATAACGACCAAGCGTGTAAGCGGGCCTCCGTGTGGGGAGGCTCCGGCCCGCTCGTCCCCTTCGCTTCGGGGCCGCCAAGCGGAAAGCATTTGATTGCCCTCGCTTCGCTCGGGCTTTGTAGGCGTTACGGCATTTAGTTGTTTGTTGTTAGGCAGCGTTATTGGATTTGTCTTTTACGGTTGTGTTTAGTGTAGTTGGAGGTTTATTATCGTTTGTTTTTGTTGGATACGTTTTTGTATTGCTCGTGCAGGTGCATCCCCTTCGGGGACGCGTTAGGGATTTTATAGGTCAGTGTCGTACGTGTAGGAAGTTTTCGTGATATTTAGTTATGTACGCGATCTCTGAACGCATGAATTGTCGGTTTGTGTGCGCGGGAGTTCGGTTAACGTGGGGCTGCTTCCGTCGCTTTTTAGCCACAAAAATCGCCGATCCCGTTCGTGAGCCATCCTCACGTACATTGGAGTACGCTCCGGAGGCGCACGACCGCGATCGACGATTTTTGAGGTCTAAAAAG
>CAJURV010000042.1 GCA_910588925.1 uncultured Rikenellaceae bacterium | reverse complement strand
GTGCGTGGGCTAGCATGCCTGCGACTTGCGGTTAATGCGCATGTCTTTGGGTGTGGAGTGATGAGATTTGCTCGCCGGCAGTTTTCCCAACCTCTGTCGGGTTAATACGTGTAATTATAGCGGAGCGGCACCCCGTGCCGCATGGGTGGTTTCAGCTAATGCGCATACTGTTAATGCGTTTTATAGTATCTTATCGCCTCGCGAGCGGAATTGTTTTCATTGTTTGCGCTCCTGACACGGAGCGATGCAGCCGGCGTTAATGCGCCTATCTTAGTGAAACTTTGCAGTATATTTTCGTTTCGCCGGCAGATACCGTAAGATATGAACCTATGATATATAATGGCGATGATATTTTTTAAGTCGTATGATGGACATGAAGTGCATCAAGTCCATGCAATCGGCATCATTTTATATGACGCCTCTCAAAATGGGGTTGTGCATTCATCGGGTGACAAAAGTAAGTCTTCACTATGTGGTCTGTCCGTTAGGTATTTACAAAAGTTGATGAAGAGAGCCCGGCTTACTCTAACCGGTAAATAAAAAAGAGGCTTGTGAACGTTTCACAAGCCTCTTTTTTATTTACCGGTTAGAGTAAGCCGGCTCTCTTCATCAACGGTTCCTTAGAAGGATCGTTTCCGCGGAATTTGACGTATGTTTCAGCTTCGTCGTAGCTGCCGCCTACTTCGAGGAGTTTGCGGAAGCGTGCGGCTGTCTCTTGGTCGAATATATCGCCCGTTTCGACGAATGCCGCGAACGCATCGGCGTCGAGGAGCTGCGACCAGATGTAGCCGTAGTATCCGGCTGCATATCCGCCGTTGAATATGTGCTGGAAGTAGGTAGAACGGTAACGGGGCTCTATCTCTTCGATGAGGCCGCGTTTACGCATGGCGTTGTTCTCGAAGTCGAGCACTTCTATGTTCTCAACCTTGCCGAGGGTGTGATAGTCCATATCGAGGAGCGCCGCCGCAGTGAGCTCGGTTATGATGAACCCTTTGTTGAAAAGAGAGCTGTTGTTGAGCTTGACGATCAATTCGTCGGGTATCACTTCGCCGGTTTTATAGTGTTTAGCGTATAGTTTGAGCACTTCGGGGTGAGTAGCCCAGTTCTCCATTACTTGCGAGGGGAGCTCTACGAAGTCGCGCGGGGTGCCTTTGAGACCTTTGTATTTGACATCGGAAACCAAACCGTGTATGGCGTGACCGAACTCGTGGAAGAATGTTTCCACCTCGTCCATAGTGAGCAGAGCGGGGGCATCGGCTGTGGGGCGTGTGAAGTTGCAGGTGACGGTAGAGATGGGGGCTACGCGTATGCCGTCTTTGTAGCTCTGCGAACGGTAGCTCGAGCACCATGCGCCTACGCGCTTGCCGCTGCGGGGATACATGTCGAGAACAATGGCGCCGAGGTGAGAGCCGTCCTTGTCGAACACTTCGTATACGCTGCATTCGTCGCTGTATACGGGTGCGCCCTTGACCTCTTTGAAGGTTATGCCGTAGAGCTTGCCTACGACGGTGAAGATGCCTTCGCGTACGTTGTCTATAGAGAAGTAGGGACGTATCTCGTTCTCATCGAGGTCGTATTTGGATTTGCGTAGCTTTTCCGCATAGTACCACCAGTCCCAGCTTTCTATTTTGTCGTCGCCGCTTTCGGCTGCTTTGATGGCTTTCATTTCGGCCAGCTCGCCTTTGGCGCGGTTGAGAGCGGGGGTCCATATCTCATCGAGGAACGCGTATACGTTGGCCGGGTTCTTGGCCATGTTGTTCTCGAGCACGTACGACGCATAGTCGGGGTAGCCGAGAAGTTCGGCACGACGCTGGCGCAAGTTTACGAGCGAGTCTACTATATCTTTGTTATCGGTGTCGCCGCCGTTGTTGCAACGGTTGATATAGCCCATGTATAGCTCTTTGCGTTTGTCGCGGTCGGGCGAGTATTGCAGGAAAGGCAACATGCTGGCCTTGTCGAGGGTGAATACCCAGCCTTCTACGCCTCTCTTGGTCGCTTCCGACGCCGCAGCCTCTATCGCTCCCGACGGCACACCGGTAAGCGACGCCGTGTCGGTTACGGTTATATAGAAACTGTTCATCTCCTTGAGCAGGTTGTTGCCGAAACGGAGCGACAGTTCCGATATCTGTTCGTTGATGGCCTTGAGCTGGTTTTTCTTATCCAAGGGGAGGTCGGCGCCGCTGCGTACGAAGCCTTTGTACACTTTCTCGGTAAGACGGCGTTGCTGTGGGTCGAGACCTGCCGAATCCATGTTTTCGTACACTGTCTTGATGCGGGCGAAGAGCTTGTCGTTCATGCTGATGGCGTTGTTGTGACGCGTCATCATGGGCGACAGTTTCTCCTGAACGGCCTTGAGGTCGTCGTTCATCATAGACGATGTGAGGGCTCCGTATGCTCCGCTCACACGGCTGGTAAATTCGCCGCTTTCGGTGTAGGGAACTATGGTGTTGTCGAAAGTGGGCGCTTCGGTGTTGGCGATGATAGCGTCTATCTCGGCGTTTTCAAGCTCCATACCCTTCTCGAACGCGGGGATGAAGTGTTCTGTCTTGATCTTGTCGAAAGGAGGCATGCCGAAGGGTGTCGACCACTCCGTGAAGAACGGGTTCTCGTCGGCTACGGTGGAGCCGCCGTCGCACGATGCGAGGGCCAATGATGCGGCGAAAAGTGCCATTACGGTAAGTTTTTTCACAGTTTTTCTATTTTTTGTTATCTTTGTTTTGATAAACAGGACCCATGCGACGAGTGCGTTACATGCGGCCTGTACGTTTATTCGAGTATTCCGGATCGGTGTTGATACGCTTGTTTTCGCTTTTTGCCCGTAATTCCTGTATAAAGAGGCACGAAATGTATCGTACGGTCTGTCGAATGACAAAGATAATCAATCGGATAGATTTATGCAACTTTTTTATGCTCCCGATTTCATTACCGATAGTTATACCCTCTGCGAGGAGGAATCTGCACACTGTGTCAAGGTGTTGCGGGCTTCGGTCGGCGATACGCTCCATTTCACCGACGGACGGGGCACGTTGATAGCGGCATGCGTGGAGGTCGCCGATAAAAAAAGAACGGTGGTCAGGGCTGTGGAGCGTCTGGCCGAGCCGCATCCGCTGCCTTACGATCTTACTGTGGCCTGTGCTCCTACTAAGAATATCGACCGCTTCGAATGGTTCGTGGAAAAGGCCGTAGAGGTGGGGTGCGGCAGGGTGGTGCCCCTATGTTGCGACCATAGCGAGCGCCGCATAGTCAAGGAGGATCGGTTGCGCAAAATAGCTGTGTCGGCCATGAAGCAGTCGCTCAAATGCCGGCTTACTGAGGTTGATGCGATGACATCTTTCGACGATTTTATCGGAGCGGACTACGGTGATGCCCAACTTTTCATTGCCCATTGCGATCCTTCTGACGACAAACGTTTATTGCGCGATTCGGTAGAGCCGGGGCGTAGCGTAGTGGTGCTGATAGGTCCCGAGGGCGATTTCTCGCCGGAGGAGGTGGAGAGTGCCCGCGCGGCAGGTTTCAGGCCGGTGTCGTTGGGTGAGAGCAGGTTGCGTACGGAGACGGCCGCTTTGGCTTCGGTTATGACAGTAGCTCTGATCAATCAGTGACGGGACGTTACTTCAACGGTTACGGGAACACCGTACGGATATGTACTTACGATAAATTTTAGAGATTATGATACGAACCGGTCTTGCGATCTTTACGCTCGCATTGACATTCATGGCGCCGGACCATGTTTCGGGGCAGTCCGTAGAGGCGAGCGACAGCGCCTTTGTGTGTGAAAACGGGGTGTGCGACACTCTTTGCGGCGACAGCATACTTTATGACCGAATCTATGCGGAGCTCGACACTCTTACGCTGGAGCAGAAGGCGGCACGCATGATAATAGTAGGTATGCGCGGCACCTCTTTGAACGATGCCGTCAAACGCGATATAGACCTCGGTGCGGCCGGGGTTATCCTTTTCGAACATAATATATATCCGGCGGGAAAGGGTGTCGATTCCAAGGAGAGGCTTTCCCGTTTGTGCGCCGGTCTGAAAGAGTATGCGGCCCGACCGTTGATAGTGGCTGTCGATCAGGAGGGCGGTTTGGTAAACAGGCTCAAGAGCAAATACGGGTTTCCCTATATGCCGTCGGCCGCCTATCTGGGTGGGCTCGATAATGCCGACACTACGCGTTATTACGGGGATGTTATCGCAGGAGCGGTGGCGGAGGCCGGCTTCAATGTCAATTTCACCCCGTGCGTCGATCTCAATGTAAATCCGACGTGTCCGGTGATAGGGCGGTTCGACCGCTCTTTCTCTACCGATGCCGGTGTGGCTGTCAGAAACGCATCCATAATAGTGGAGGAGCATCGCAAGCACGGTTTGGCTACATCGTTGAAGCACTTTCCGGGGCACGGCAGCTCTAAAGTGGATTCTCACAAGGGATTCACCGACATTACGGCCACGTGGAGCGGTTATGAGCTCGAACCGTTCCGTCGCATGATCGACAGCGGCGCGTGCGATATGATGATGGTGGGGCACCTGTATAACAGCCGTATAGATTCCGTTTATCCCGCGACGTTATCGAAAGCCGCCATAGACGGCCTGTTACGCGGCAAGCTCGGCTTCGACGGTGTTGTAATCACCGACGACATGCACATGAAAGCCATCGCCGACAACTATTCGCTGGAGGAGTCGTTGAGATTGACCGTGGAGGCGGGAGTGGATCTGATTATATTGAGCAGCAATATCCCCGGACATACCGAACCTGTTCTGCGACAGGCTATCGGAGCTATATGCCGGCTCGTAAGGTCTGGCGTTATCCCCGAATCGCGTCTCGATATGTCGATAGCGAGGGTGAGGTTGCTTATGGAGCGTACGGCTATGGCCGGACAGCGCACCGCTACCGCTCCAATACGCCGAACCGGACAAGCGCTTTGAGTATGCCGTCGTTATCGACATTGTCGGTGATGTAGTCGGCTGCAGCCTGTACCTCGGGAGACGATCCGCCCATGGCTATGCCGCATCCGGCGTAACGTAGCATCTCTATGTCGTTGCCTCCGTCGCCGAAAGCCATGCACTCCTCTCTCGTTATTCCGAATAGCCCCAGTATCTTCTCCATACCCACGCTTTTACTGCTGCCGGCCGGTATTATGTCGGTGAACGCGTCGTTCCATCGTGTAGTGACGCTTCCGGGCATCAGGCGCATTATCTCCGTCTCCTCTTCGGGGGAGAAGAACGCGAGCACTTGATACGCTCTCTTGCCTCGTATGGCTTCTGCCGTAACCTTTTGCGGCATTTTAAGGTCGAGCATGCGCATCACATTATCCACTACGGCATCTCCTCCGGTGAGGGCCATGGCATCGTCGAGTACGTAAATACACGGGAACCGTTCGCCGCCACGGCTCTGTTCTATCAACATATCCGTATCGTCCTGCGGCAGAGAGCGGCTGAAAATAGTCTTTCCGTCGACTATACAGACGCCGCCGTTGAGTGTAACGTAGCCGTCGAAGTTAAAATCGCCGAGATTGTTTACTATGCTTTTGGGACGGCCGGTGGCTATGAACAGTTTGATGCCTTTTTCGCGCAGCCTTTCTAATGCATCGAGCGTGGAGGCTGGAATGCGGTGGGTTTTGAAACTGACCAAAGTGCCGTCTATGTCGAAAAATATCGCTTTTATGTTGCTCATCGTTATTGTGTTACAGTTAGTCGTCCCTTGCTGAGTCGCATGGCAAATGTATGAAAATAGTTGCTGCCGTCCGATAAAAACCATCCTTTTTTGTAGTCATAATTAGTCTGGGCTTGGTCAGGTGGCACGCATGCTCCGTACTTTTTGTTGCGCCGTGCAGGGCATGTCGAACGGCATTGAAGGTAGGGCGGTAATACAAACCGATCGTCGCGACAACAGTATGTCGCGACGATCGGTTCGTATATAGGCTTATAGAAAACGTCGGTTGTTATTCGTTTACGTGCCGTAGGGAGTTACGCCATTTGCTGTATCGTGACAGCTCGTCTTTCAGCGATAGGAATACGGCGCCTATTACCGTAGCATCGTCGGTAAGGCCGACAACAGGCAGCAGATCGGGTATCGCGTCCATGGGAGACACCACGTATATTATAGCCGCTATCACTATCACGTAGTGCTTTATGCTGTAGTCGGTGTAATAACCGCGGTAGACGTCGTTGAGGTACGATACCATCAGGCGCAGTTTGTCGAATACAGGTCTCAATGCGCTTTTGTTCAGGTAGCCCGTTATGCTGTCTAAGAGGCTACGCATCTTTTGTTTATTGCCTACGAAAGATTGCGCTTTGCCGGTCCATTTGCCGGATTTGAAATCGTTTATGGCTTCGTCTGACTTGTTCATCGGAGTGGTCGTATATATTAGTATCGCAAATATAACCGCGGATGTAAGAAAATATTTCGTATATGCGATTGTTTATGGAATATCCAAAATGAAGTCGTGTTCGCTAACTTGTTGTGGTATAGCTGATAATGTGGTTTATTGTGGGGCTTGTTTACGATATCCAACGTTATTCGGGGGTGTCGTAATTTTAATGATATACGATAATTTATTGATTTTTAAATGTTTGTTGAAGCGTGATTATTGTGGCAAGGAAATTGCAACCGGTAATGTATGACAGGAAATGTCCGATTAAATTTAACTATAAAATATTATTATTATGAAAAAGCACGAATTACCCCCGTTACCCTACAAGCTCGGTGCATTGGCTCCTCACATCAGCGAAAAGACGATGGAGTACCATTACGGTAAGCACCTCAAAACCTATATCGACAATCTTAACAATCTTATCGAGGGTACGAAATTCGAAAGCATGCCTCTCGACGAGATCGTGAAGAAATCCGACGGAGGCGTGTTTAACAATGCGGCTCAGGCGTGGAATCACATATTCTTTTTCGAAGGCCTCGCCCACAAGCCTAAAAAAGAGCCCGAGGGGTTGCTTCTCGAGTCGATAGAGCTATCGTTCGGCTCTTTCGGTTCAATGAAAGAACAGTTGTCTAAAGCTGCGGCGGCGCAGTTCGGTTCCGGATGGGCGTGGCTCGTCGTAAAGGGCGAGGAGCTCGAGATAGTAACGACATCTAACGCCGGCACACCTATAAAAGAGGGACGGATTCCAGTATTGTGCATAGACGTATGGGAACACGCATACTATCTCGACTATCAGAACCGTCGCGCCGAGTTTCTGTCGTCTATATGGGAGGTTATCGACTGGCAGCGTATCGAGGACCGTTTCTCGGTAGCTCTGCTCGGGAAATAATTTCTCGTCTGATTTAAAAATTAAAGGTTGTTTATATGGCGACCGTATCGCAGTTAACGATACGGTCGCATCTGTTTTGCAAATAGATGCTATTGTGTGATTTTAAACGCGCTCGACTCTAATTCTTCGGTCCGTAAAAAGGAAAGTATTTTACGTCTCTCGGTCTCTGACAGCGGAAAACAAAATTGTATGAATGAGTTGTAAATTTCTTGCTATTTTCCATACTCTATTTGAAGTGTTTCAAACCGACTTTTGCGACTTCACCGAGTATGACGTCTATCAAAAGGGGCCGTGCCCCCTCGTTTTTGCTTACTTTTGTCGAGTGACAAAAGTAAGTCTCCACGAAGTGGTCTCCCGGAAGGGTTGTCGCTCAAAGAATCGCTTCTTGAGCTAAGGTCTGTTTTATTTATGCAGAAGAGGCGGAACATGTTTTGTTCCGCCTCTTCTGCATAAATAAAACAGACCTTAGCTCAGGAATCCTAGCAAGATACCGGCTGCAACGGCCGAGCCGATAACGCCTGCGACGTTGGGGCCCATAGCGTGCATGAGCAGATAGTTGCTCTTGTCGTATTTGAGACCCACTTCCTGCGATACCCTTGCCGAGTCGGGCACTGCCGATACGCCGGCGTTGCCGATGAGGGGGTTGATCTTGTTACCCTCTTTGAGGAAGAGGTTGAACAGTTTGACGAAAAGTACGCCGGCCGATGTGGCTATCACGAACGAGAGCGCACCGAGAGCGAATATGCCGACACTCTTTACGGTCAGGAAGGTGGTGGCCTGTGTAGAGGCACCTACGGTGAGACCTATGAGTATCGTCACGATGTCGATGAGCGGACCGCTTGCGGTGTTGGCCAAACGACGCGTTACACCGCTCTCCTTAAGCAGGTTGCCGAAGAAAAGCATACCCAAAAGGGGCAGACCGGACGGCACGAGGAAGCATGTGAGCAACACGCCTATTATCGGGAAGATGATCTTCTCGGTAGTGGATACCATGCGGGGCGGACGCATCTTGATGAGACGTTCTTTCTGTGTGGTGAACAGCTTCATTATAGGAGGCTGTATCACCGGTACCAATGCCATGTAAGAGTAGGCCGATACCGCTATGGCACCCATAAGGTCCGGAGCCAGCTTGCTCGAGAGGAAGATGGCGGTGGGACCGTCGGCGCCGCCGATGATACCTATCGCACCGGCCTCCGATGCGGTGAAGCCCAAAGCGAGCGCCAGCATGTAGGCACCGAAGATACCGAACTGGGCTGCCGCCCCTATCAACATCAGTTTAGGGTTGGATATGAGGGCCGAAAAGTCGGTCATGGCGCCTATGCCCAAGAATATGAGGGGAGGGTAGACCCCTTTCAACACACCGAAGTAGAGGTAGTTGAGCACGGAACCGTCTTCGTACACACCTATCTGCAGGCCGGGATAGAACGGGATGTTACCCACGATCATACCGAAGCCTATAGGCAACAGCAGCATGGGTTCGAACTTCTTGAATATGGCTAAGTATATGAAGAACAGACCTATCAATATCATTATGATGTGCCCGTACTCCACATTGGCGAAACCCGTGAATTTGGCAAACTCCACTAGGTTCTCGCCCAGAAACTGGAAAAAGTTATGTTCTGCCATGTCGTTATTCTATTGTGATTAAGACATCGCCCTCGAGCACAGAGTCGCCTTTGCGGGCTACGATAGATTTTACGACGCCGTCTTTGTCGCTCTCGATATTGTTCTCCATTTTCATGGCTTCGAGAAGCATGAGGCGTTGTCCGGTCTTGACGGCATCGCCCTCTTTGACGAAGACGTCGAGCACCACGCCTGGAAGCGGCGATTTGATAGGGCTACCGGCACCGCCAGTAGATGCGGGACGGGGAGCGGCTACGGGTGCTGCGGCCTCCGCTACTGCGGGACGCGGCGCCACGTGGGGCATAGATTTGTTTTTCTTCGTCATGCCCTCTACGGCTATGTTTTTGTACTCCTGCCCGTTGACAGTAACGTTGGCTATACCGTCCTCTACGCTTATAGAGGTGACATATTCGTTGCCGTTGATTGTAAGTTTATATTCTTTCATTTTAAGTAAGTCGTTATGTATTAACTTTCGTTAGCCGTTTAGTGCCTTGAGCGACTGTTGCCCGGGCACTAATACGCGCACTACTTCTTTCTTACGGGCTGGTTGTTGATACCGTAAATCTTGGAGCTCCACGGCGAGTAGGTACGAGCCACGCGGTTGATGGTGATAACCTCCGACTCTTTGTCGTGCAGATCCTCTTCGAACAGGCGTATGGTGGTGGCTATGGCCGCTATCACCTCGCCCGAGATGGCGTCTTTATTTAGCTGCGCCGCCGTCTGACGTACGGGTGCGGTGCCTGCGGCCTTGGCGCTCTTGTTGGCACCCACGCGCATGAGTATGTTGCCCACGGTCTTGAAGCAGAGGAATAGCAACAGCAGGGCCGAGAATACCACCGTCATGGCGGTTATTGCCATTATTACGCCCTTGGGGTCGTGCTCGCGGAAGATCTCCGAACGGGGTATTATCTCGTTTACCTCGTTGGTGGCTCCCGGAGTGGTGGCGGGCAGATCGCCCCACGTAAGCCCTTCGTTCTGGTCGAAGATCATGTAGCCGATAGAGATATCGGGGGTCATGGCCTCGAGGTCGTACACCACTTTGTCGCTCTCGTGCTTGCCGGCGTCGAGAAGATATATCTCGCCGGTCTTGTCGAGGGTGAAGTTGGTGTAGAAGGTGCCCTTATCGGCCGAACCGTCCGCGAAGAACACCACGTAGCCCTGTGGAGGGATTACGGTACGGGGGTCGTTCTTGGGGATCTTGTAGGTAACCGAGGGGTCGGAAGGGTCTATAGATAGGTAGCACCCCGCTATGTTCACGTTCGAATAGCCGCTGTTGAAAAGCTCTATCCAACCGTTGCGCTGACCGTAGTCGTCCATGTAGCTGTTCTCGTTCTTGACGAGCACCTCGTTGATGCGCACGTCCTTGACGCTCTGCGCGAAACAGGGCACAGCTAACATGCCGAGAGCTATAACGGTCGCAATTTTACTTAATTTTTTCATCGTTGAAATTTTGTCCGTTATGCTACAATGGGATGTTGGAGTGCTTCTTGGCCGGGTTTACCAACTTCTTGGTTGCCAGCGACTGAAGCGCGCGTATTATGCGGAAGCGGGTGTTGCGTGGTTCTATTACGTCGTCGATATAGCCGTATCTTGCCGCATTGTACGGGTTGGCGAAAGCCTCCCTGTACTCCTGTTCCTTCTCGGCCACGAATTTGGCTTTGGCTTCCGGATCTTCTATAGCCTTTAGCTCCTTGGCGTAGAGCACCTCTATAGCGCCGCTGGGGCCCATTACCGCTATCTCGCCGGTAGGCCATGAGTAGTTGATGTCGCCGCGCAGGTTCTTGGGGCTCATCACGCAATAGGCGCCGCCGTAAGCCTTACGCAGGATGACGGTGACTTTGGGCACCGTAGCCTCGCCGTAAGCGAAGAGCAATTTGGCGCCGTGGAGTATGATGCCGCCGTACTCCTGTCCTGTGCCGGGCAAAAAGCCGGGAACGTCCTCGAGTGTTACGATGGGAATGTTGAACGCGTCGCAGAAACGTATGAAGCGGGCCGCCTTACGCGATGCGTTGATGTCGAGCACGCCGGCCAGATACTTGGGCTGGTTGGCTATTATACCCACCGACTGGCCGTTGAAACGGGCGAAGCAGGTGATGACGTTGGGGGCGAAGAACTTCTGCGATTCGAGATACTCGCCGTTGTCTACTATGGCCGCTATTACGTCCAACACGTCGTAAGGCTTGTTGGGGTTGTCGGGGATGATTTCGTTGAGTGTGTCTTCGAGACGGTCTATGGCATCGGTGCATACGCTTAAGGGGGCGTCCTCCAGGTTGTTCTGGGGGATATAGCTCAAGAGCTTGCGTATAAGACCCATGCCCTCGTTCTCATCGTCTACCACGAAGTGAGCCACACCCGATTTGGTAGAGTGGATGGATGCGCCGCCGAGCTGCTCCTGTGTGACGGTCTCGCCGGTTACGGTCTTGACGACCTTGGGGCCTGTCACGAACATGTAGCTGGTGCCCTTGCTCATGATTATGAAGTCGGTGAGGGCGGGAGAGTATACCGCACCGCCGGCGCAGGGGCCGAAGATGGCGGATATCTGAGGCACTACGCCCGATGCGAGGATGTTGCGCTGGAATATCTCAGAATAGCCGGCAAGGCTGTTGACACCCTCCTGTATGCGGGCGCCGCCCGAGTCGTTGATGCCGATGAGGGGTGCGCCGTTCTTCATTGCCATATCCATCACCTTGCATATTTTGGCTGCGAGGGTTTCGGAGAGTGAGCCGCCGAAAACGGTGAAGTCCTGTGCGAATATGTAGACCAGACGACCGTCTATGGTGCCGTAGCCTGTCACGACGCCGTCGCCGTAGTAGTTTTCCTTATCTATGCCGAAGTTGGTGCAACGGTGTTTGACGAACATGTCGAACTCTTCGAACGATCCTTCGTCCAAAAGCATCTCGATACGTTCGCGGGCAGTCAGCTTGCCTTTGCTGTGCTGAGATTCTATACGTTTTTCGCCGCCGCCTCTCTTCGCCTCTTCGCGGAGTGAGATCAGTTGTTTTATCTTGTCTGTGTTGGCACTCATGGTGTTATGTTTATTTACGATCGAAGCCCGTGCCGCCGCATGACGACCGAGCCTTCGGTGTTATTATTTGTTTTTATCTTCGCAAAGCTCCGTAAGCACGCTGTTGGTGCTCTTGGGGTGCAGGAACGCTATGCTCAAACCCTCCGCGCCCGCACGGGGAGCCGCATCTATAAGTTTCACGCCTTTCTGTTCGGCCTCTTCCAACGCGCCTTCTATGTCTTTGACTGCGAAGGCCATGTGGTGCATGCCAGGTCCTTTCTTCTCGATGAACTTGGCGATAGAGCTGTCGGGCGAGGTAGCCTCCAAAAGCTCTATCTTGGTGTGGCCTACCATGAAGAAGGCGGTTTTAACCTTCTGGTCGGCGACCTCCTCGATACTGTAGCATTTCAGACCCAGAACCTGTTCGTAGAACGGGATGGCGGCTTCGAGACTTTCGACCGCGATGCCGATGTGTTCGATGTGTGAAATTTCCATTGCTTATTTATAATTTTGATTGTTGTTACAACTCCGATTAGAAACCGAAACTATCTTACAAAGATAGTAATTATTATTATACGGTGAAATTTTTGTCGAATTTATTTGTGCGGACGGAGGCTGTGCGTAAATGGTCGTAAAGTGTCACGGCCATCATGCGCCTCGTCCGTTGCCGGCGCATGCGGATGCAGCGTCAGAGCATCTTGTGGTAAACCTCGCGCAGATTGGCGGCCACGGCACTGTCGCGGAAACGCTCCACCCATCTGTAGCCGGTCTCTGTCATTTTTTCTCGGGTCTGTTTGTCGTCGAGCACCTTATGCAATGCCTCTATCATCTCGTCCAGTTCGTAGGGGCCCACGTACAGGCACGCGTCGCCGCCGGTTTCGCCGAATACGCCGCCTTTGGTGGTTATCATGGGGGTGCCTGAGTTGAGTGCCTCTATTATGGGTATTCCGAAGCCCTCGAATATGGATACGTACACAGCCACGGACGCCATTGCATAGATGGCGGGCAGGTCGTTCATCTCCACGTTGTGCAACATTATTATGCGGTCTGAGATGCCACGGCTTACGGCGTATTCCATTATCTCGTCGGCGTAAGGGGTGTGGCGGCCGCATGCCACCAGCGGTATGTCTATCCCTCCCTCTGCCATGGCGCGTACCGTCAGCATCAGGTTCTTGCGCTCCTCTATGGTCCCGACGCTAAGAATGAAGTCTTCCGGCAGGCCGTATTTTGCCCTTACAGAGGCTATGGTATCTTCGTCGGCGCGTTTGTAGAATATGGGGTTGCAGCCTTGATATACCACATCGATCACCTCTTCGGGTATGCCCCAGAACTCCATGAGGTCGCTTTTGGTCTGTCGGCTTATGGCTATTATTCGGTCGGCCAGCTGGCAGCTTTTTCTATATTTGTAGGTATAGAGCATACGGTCCGCCTTTTTGTATAGGTTGGGGTAGCGTACGAAAATAAGGTCGTGTACGGTGACTACGCTTTTGGCTCCCGAGTGCCTTATGTCCAAGGGCAGTTCGTTGCTAAGGCCGTGGTATATGTCGCACTTGCGGCGGCGTATGTCGCGGGCCATAGACAGACTGCGCCACAGCGACGGCGCCACGTCGCCCAACAATCCCGACGGCGTGACCGTCTCGACCCCCTCGGGTATGACGAAGCCCACGTTGTTCTTGTCGTAGGCGGAGTAGAGCAGGTAGCTGTTCTGGGGATAATATTTCTTCATCAGCTCGAGGGTGCTGCGGCTGTAGTTTCCGAGTCCGCTGTTGTTGCGGAACATACGTTTGGCGTCGAATCCTATCCTCATATAAGTTTGTCGTTTTCGTTTGGTATCGGGTTTGTCACTCCACAGTGCCTCTTATGGCTAAGGTCTGTTCGCCCGAAGAGGTCGTTATAGTGATCTTCTTATAGAAAGCTCCTCTCTCCGTGGCATTGAAAACTACCGTCAGCGAGTCTGCGGCGCCGGCCATTACCGGGCGCGACGGGAAACGCACTTTGGTACACCCGCAATGGGTTTTGGCTCCGGTTATCACCACCGGCATATGCGAGTCGTTGACGAAACGGAATACCGCTTCGGTGCGACTTTTGCGGGCTACTTTGCCCAAATCGCGGCTTTCGTCACCGAACTTTAGCGGCGATGCGGCCCCGGCCGTAGCCACACATAGCAGCAGGGCCGTAGTTATGGCTGTCGGTCGTATCATCTGTCGTTAATACATTTTTCCACGAAAACCGTCAGCTCCACGAACTCTTCCACCGACAACCTCTCCGGACGCAACGTGAAAAAGTCGTGTGTTCTGTCGCCTATCTCGGGGAATGTGGCCCTTAATGAGTTACGTAAGGTCTTGCGGCGCTGGCCGAAAGCCCCTTTGACCGTTTTGGCGAACAGCTTCTCGTCGCAACCGAGGCTCTGCCGTCCGTTGCGCGTAAGTCTTATGACGGCGCTTTTGACTTTGGGCGGCGGAGAGAAAACATTCTCGTTTACCGTGAAGAGATACTCTATGTCGTAATATGCCTGCAAAAAAACGCTCAATATGCCGTAGTCGCGCGTGCCCGGCTTTTCGGCTATACGCACCGCCACCTCTTTCTGCACCATGCCGACGCACTCGCTCACCAAGTCGCGGTTTTCGAGTACCTTGAAGAATATCTGCGACGATATGTTATACGGAAAGTTGCCTATGATGTTGACTCCGCCGGGGAACATCTGCCTCAGCGGCAGACGCAGGAAGTCGCCGTGTATGATGCGCGGAGCGAAAGCGGGCCATCGCTCTATCAGGTAATCGACGCTCTCTCTGTCGACCTCGGCGGCGTGCAGATCCAGATCGTCGCGTTCCAACAGGTATTGCGTGAGTACGCCCATCCCCGGCCCCACCTCCAATGTCTCCCGTGCGGCGAAGCCGGTTAGGGCCTCGCATATGCGCCGGGCTATGGTGAGGTCGGTCAGGAAGTGCTGACCCAACTGTTTCTTTGCTCTTACGGGATCCATGTCGTTAATTGCCCATTTCGCTTAGGAATTTGATGCGCACAAGACGTATCTCCTCTTCGGTGTAGTCGCCGCCCAACTCTTCGACGGCCGCCTCTATGGAGTCGTTTTCGGCATCCTCCTTGAAGTAGTCGTATATGTCGCCAACTTTGTCCTCGTCTACCACCATGTCTATGTAGTAGTCGATATTGAGGCGGGTGCCCGAGTTGACTATGGCCTCTATTTCGGTCATAAGTTCGTCAGTAGTGAGCCCTTTGGCGTCGGCTATGTCCTCGAACTCCATCTTGCGGTCGATGGCCTGTATGATGAATACTTTATTGCCGCTCTTGTTCACTACGCTCTTGACGATCATGTCCTGCGGCCGTTCTATCTCGTGCTCCTCCACATATCGCGCTATCAGCTCCACGAACTCACGGCCGAACTTCTGCGCCTTGCCGGCGCCTACGCCCGTTATGCCGGTCATCTCCTCTATAGTGACGGGGTATTGCGTGGCCATGTCCTCCAACGACGGGTCCTGAAATATGACGAAAGGAGGCAGACCGAGCTTTTTCGATACCTTTTTGCGCAGATCCTTGAGCATGCCGAAAAGCTCCTCGTCGGCGGCTCCACCACCTCCGCGAGGCGGTGACGATACTATCGTTTCGTCGTCGCCCGTCTCCTCGTATTCGCAGTCGCGCGATATTCGGAACGGGGTGGGGTGCTCCAAATAGGCCTTGCCTTTGTCAGAGATGGAGAGCAGACCGTAATTTTCTATGTCTTTGCCGATGAATCCGGCTATCACTCCGTTTCTTACGATGGTGTTCCAGTATGTGCCGTCCTCGTCTCCTCCTATGGCGAAGAAGCTGTTTTTGTGGTGGTTGTACGATTTTATCAACGCCGTCTTTTTACCTGTGAGCAGGTTTACCAGATGGTCGGCCTTGAATTTGTCGCCTATCTCCGACAGTGCCTTGAGCACAGTTATCATACTCTCGGTGGCGTCCTCGGTGGGCTTGGGGTTGAGGCAGTTGTCGCAGTTGCAACAGTTCCCCGGCTCGTACTCCTCGCCGAAATAGTGCAGGAGCATCTTGCGGCGGCAACTCGACGACTCGGCGTACGAGACCGTCTCCATGAGCAACAGTTTGCCTATCTCTTGTTCCGCTACCGGCTTGCCTTGCATGAATTTCTCCAGCTTTTGTATGTCCTTGTAGCTGTAGAAAGCGATGCAGCGCCCCTCGCCTCCGTCGCGCCCGGCGCGTCCTGTCTCCTGATAATAACCCTCCAGGCTCTTGGGTATGTCGTAGTGTATGACATAACGTACGTCGGGTTTGTCTATACCCATGCCGAAAGCTATGGTCGCCACTATGACGTCCACCTCCTCCATGAGGAATTTGTCTTGGTTCTCGGCGCGGGTGGCGGCGTCCATGCCGGCGTGATACGGCAGGGCGCTTATGCCGTTGACCTTGAGAAGATCGGCTATGGCCTCCACCTTTTTACGGCTCAGGCAATATATGATGCCCGATTTGCCCGGATTCTGCTTTATGAATTTGATGAGCTCTTTGGAGGCACCGGCCTTGGAGCGCACCTCGTAGTAGAGGTTGGGGCGGTTGAACGACGATTTGAACACCTTGGCGTCCATCATGCCGAGGTTTTTCTGTATATCCAACTGCACCTTGGGCGTGGCTGTGGCGGTAAGCGCTATTATGGGGGCCGGGCATATGTCGGCTATTATGGGCCTTATGCGCCTGTATTCCGGGCGGAAGTCGTGGCCCCATTCGCTGATGCAGTGGGCCTCGTCTATGGCGTAGAACGATATTTTGACATTGCGCAGAAAGGCTACGTTCTCCTCCTTGGTGAGCGATTCGGGGGCGAAATAGAGCAGCTTGGTCTTGCCGGCGAGCACATCCTCGCGCACTTTCGACACCGCCGACTTGTTGAGCGACGAGTTGAGAAAATGGGCCACACCCTCCTGCATACTGAACGTGCGCATGGCGTCCACCTGGTTTTTCATGAGGGCGATGAGAGGCGATATGATAATGGCCACCCCGTCCATGAGCAGAGCCGGAAGTTGGTAACACAACGACTTTCCGCCGCCTGTGGGCATCAGTACGAAAGTGTCTTCGCCGCTCATCAGGTTGGCGATGATGGCCTCCTGATTGCCTTTGAATGATGAAAAGCCGAAGTTGCGCTTCAGTTCCTCTAATAACGTGCTGTTGTTTGCCATTGTGTTAACGGTCTTGTTCTTAGTGCTTTGGTCGTGCGGCGGGATGTTGATGCGCCGCATTTGCGATAGATAAAGATAATAAAAAAATATTATCGTTCCCTACGTACGTTAAAAAACTTTAACTTTGTGGAAAATATTTTTCGTGTGAATAAGGAAGATATAAAACGATTCGCCCGTGAGGTCATAACCACCGAGGTAAAGGCCGTGGAGCGTCTGACCGATTTTGTCGACGACCGTTTCGCCGAGATAGTCTCGTCGATAATGTCCGACGACAGGGGGCGTATAATAGTTACCGGCATAGGCAAAAGCGCCATCATAGGCATGAAGATCGTGGCTACGCTCAACTCCACTGGTTCGCCTGCCGTATTCATGCACGCTGCCGACGCCATACACGGCGATCTGGGAATAATACAGAGCTACGATACGATAATATGTATCTCCAAAAGCGGCAATACGCCCGAGATAAAGGTGCTCATACCTCTTATACGGAGTCTCGGTAAGGGCAATGTCATAATAGGTATGGTGGGTTCGCAGGATTCGTTCCTCGCTTCGGCGTCGGACTATGTGATAAACACTTATGTCTCCAAAGAGGCATGCCCTAATAATCTCGCACCCACCTCGAGCACTACGGCTCAGTTGGTGATGGGCGATGCTTTGGCCATGACGCTCCTTAAGATGCGCGGGTTCACCGCCGCCGATTTCGCGAAGGTACATCCCGGAGGCGCGTTGGGTAAACGTCTCTATGTGCGGGTGGAAGACCTTTTGGCCTCGCATGCCGAGCCGCCGCGTGTGAGGGAAGACGCACCTATAGACGAGGTTATCATAGAGATATCGTCCAAGATGGTGGGTGCCACTGCTGTAGTGGACTCTAATGGCGCTCTGGTAGGTGTTGTCACCGACGGCGATTTGCGCCGCATGTTGCAACGTAAGGCCGATATGGGTACGGTTACCGCCGCAGACATAATGACACGGTCGCCTAAGTGCGTACGTCACGACGAATTGGCCGTTAAGGCGTTCGCCATGATGGAGGAGAAGAAGATCACTCAGTTGTTGGTGCTCGACGATGGCGGCGACTATTGCGGGATAGTGCATATTCACGATATATTGCGCGAGGGGGTTGTTTAAGACTTTGTTTTATGGTATTTGGGCGGGAAGCGGTGTTGTCGTTTCCCGTTTTTTGTGTTATGTGGGGTGATTCGGTGGTGATGTGCGTTATACGCGTCTTTGTGTTCGGATGAGATAGACACACGATTCTTTATTCGATACGGCGAGAGGCTTTGAGGCAGTATTTTGATTGGCGTCACAAGGGCTGGAGCCTGCGGGGGACCGCTTAAACGTGAAGTTCTTTCGGTTCGCGGCGATGATTTAAGCGGAACAGATCTATGATTGCTGTAACTTACGCGGGCCTCCGTTGGGGGAGGCTCCGGCCCGCTCATCCCTCGTTCCTCGGGATTTAACGGCGGAATTGTGTTTGATTGCCCTCGCTTCGCTCGGGCTTTCTGCTGTGATAAGTACGCCTTAAGGCGTTTGGGTTTGCTGTTGTTGGGTGACGTTCCTGTGCTTTGTCTTTTGCAGTTGTGTTTAGTGTAGTTGGAAGTTCATATCGTTATAGCTTAGGTCTCGTTTATTTTTGTTGAGGACATTTTTGTATTGCTCGTGCGAGTGCATCCCCTTCGGGGACGCGTTAGGGATTTTATAGGTCAGTGCGTATGTTGAGGAAGTTTTCGTGAAGTTTAGGAAGTACTCGATCTCTGAACGCATGAATTGTCGGTTTGTGTGCGCGGGGGTTAGTTAACGAGGGGCTGCTTCCGTCGCTTTTTAGCCACAAAAATCGCCGATCCCGT
>CAJURV010000041.1 GCA_910588925.1 uncultured Rikenellaceae bacterium | reverse complement strand
AGATATTCTTTGAGTTATTATCATAATTTTGCACTTGCTTGTTGAGTCTGCAAAACAGAGAAAATTTAACATTTATTTCATAATTTGATTAAAAATTATTATAATTGTAAACCGATAAAGGATATTTTTAAGTAAACATACACGTTCATCGCCCTGTAACGGGCATAAAAAACATTTCTATGGGCAAAGTTAATTTCAGCGCGGGTCCTTCCATATTGCCCCGCATCGCATTCGAGAATGCAGCAAAGGCCGTCCTCGATTTCGACGGCATCGGACTCTCCATATTGGAGGTCTCACACCGTTCCAAGGAGTTTCAGGCAGTGATGGACGAGACGGTAGCTCTGTTCAAGGAGTTGCTCGGCGTGCCGGAGGGCTATCATGTTCTTTTCCTCGGCGGCGGTGCCAGCACCCAGTTCTTCCACATACCTTACAACCTGCTCGAGCATAAGGCCGGTTACGTCAATACGGGCGTGTGGGCTAAGAAAGCCATGAAAGAGGCGGCTAATTTCGGTGAAACCGTGTGCGTGGCTTCGTCGGAAGACAAGAACTTCACCTACATTCCCAAAGGCTTCGAGATACCGACCGACTTGGATTACCTTCACATAACCACCAATAACACCATCTACGGTACGGAGTATCATACCGATATAGATTCTCCCGTCACCTTGGTGGCCGACATGAGCTCCGATATACTCAGCCGTCCGGTGAACGTAAGCAAATACGGCCTCATATACGGCGGTGCGCAGAAAAACCTAGCTCCTGCGGGCGTCACTTTCGTCATAGTGCGCGACGACATTCTGGGCAAAGTATCTCGTAAGTTGCCCAGCATGGTCGACTACCGTCTGCATATCGACAACGGCTCCATGTACAACACTCCTCCCGTCTTCCCTATATTCGTCATGCGTGAGACACTCCGTTGGCTCAAGGGCATCGGCGGCGTTAACGAAATGGAGAAGATCAACCGCAAAAAGGCCGAAATACTCTATAACGAGATCGATTCCAATCCTCTCTTCAAGGGTACCGCTGCCAAGGAGGACCGCTCTCTGATGAATATCTGTTTCGTTATGAACGACGGTTTCGAGGGCCTGGCCGACGAGTTCCGCACTTTCGCCACCGAACGAGGCATGGTCGGCATCAAAGGTCACCGTCTTGTGGGCGGTTTCCGTGCCTCTACCTACAACGCCATGCCTGTCGAGGGTGTTCAGGCTCTTGTCGACACCATGCGCGAATTCGCTAAAATCAAAGGTTAATCGTTATGAAGATATTGCTTGCGACAGAGAAGCCTTTCTCGGCTGCGGCCGTGGGGGGCATAAAAGATATAGTGACCGGTGCAGGTCACGAGCTGGCATTGCTCGAGAAATACACCGATAAAAGCCAGTTGCTCGCTGCAGTCTCCGATGCGGAGGCTATCATAATACGTAGCGACAAGATCACCGCCGAGGTCATCGCCGCCGCTCCCAAGCTCAAGATAGTGGTGCGTGCGGGTGCCGGTTACGACAATGTCGACCTTGTGGCCGCAACCGATCGCGGTATAGTGGTGATGAATACCCCCGGGCAGAATTCCAATGCCGTGGCCGAGCTGGCTATCGCTATGGCCATATATATGGCCCGTAATCAGTTCAACCCCGGTACCGGTTCCGAGATAGCCGGCAAGAGGATGGGGTGCCACGCTTTCGGTAACATAGGCAAGTTGGTGGCCCGTTATGCCCACGGTTTCGGAATGACGGTCTACGCGTCCGGTCGCCGTCCTATCACCGATCCGGAATGCGATCACCCTTTGGCTACGGCCGAGGAGCTGTATAAGGTTAGCGACGTGCTGTCCATACATCTGCCATCTACCGATCAGACCCGCGGTATGGTCGGCCGGTCGTTGCTCTCTCTTCTGCCAAAAGGCGCCATAGTGGTCAACACCGCCCGTAAAGAGGTGATAAACGAAGCCGAACTTATGGCTGTGCTCGAAGAGAGACCGGACCTCAAATACGCAACCGACGTCAAACCCGACAATTACGACGCTTTGCGCGAGAAGTTCGGAAATCGTGTCTTCGCCACCCCCAAGAAGATGGGTGCCGAGACGGCCGAAGCCAATATCAATGCAGGTTTGGCCGCGGCCCGTCAGATAGTGGGCTTTTTCGCCACGGGCGACACTACGTTCCAGGTTAACAAATAGAAACCTCTCCCCGTAAGGCGTTTTGTTTTACGGGGAGGCTTTTAAACGCAGATTTTTATGGTAAAGATAAAACCTTTCAAAGGCATCAGGCCTCCTAAAGAGTATGCCTCGCAGGTGGCTTCGCGTCCTTACGACGTCCTCAACTCTAAAGAGGCCAAGGCCGAGGCTGGCGAGAAGTCGCTGCTGCACATAATAAAGCCGGAGATTGATTTCGATCCCATAGCCGACGAACATTCACAGCAGGTCTACGACAAGGCTGTTGAGAACTTCCGTTTGTGGCAGGAGCGTGGCTGGCTGGTCAAAGATCCCGAGGAGTGCTATTATGTCTATGCCCAGACGATGGACGGACGCACGCAATACGGTCTTGTGGCTTGCTGTCATTTCGACGACTACCTTACAGGCAAGATCAAGAAACACGAACTGACCCGCAAAGACAAGGAGGAGGACCGCATGAAGCACGTGCGCAATCAAAACGCCAATATCGAGCCCGTGTTTTTCAGCCATCCAGCCAATGCCGAGATCGACGCCATAGTATCGTCGGTGGTTAAGGGTGCTCCGGAGTACGATTTCGTGGCGGAGGACGGCTTCGGACACCACTTTTGGGTGATACGCGACCGTGCGCTCATCGACCGCATAACGGAGATATTCGCTGCCATGCCCGCACTATATGTGGCGGACGGACACCATCGTACCGCTGCCGCCGCTCTCGTCGGAGGCGAGAAGATGAAACAGAATCCCAAACATACCGGAAACGAGGAGTATTGCTATTTTCTGTCGGTCATATTCCCCGAGAGTCAGCTTAAGATCATAGATTACAACCGTGTCGTCAAGGATCTTAACGGCATGACTCCCGAGCAGTTCGTGGCTGCCCTCGATGACGATTTCATCGTTACCCGTGAGGGTAAGGATATTGTAAAGCCCTCCGCTCTGCATGAGTTCAGTATGTATTTGGGCGGGCAATGGTACAGGCTCAAGGCTCGCGAAGGGCGTTACGACGATAATGACCCTATAGGCGTGCTCGACGTCACGATCCTGTCTAATCTGGTGCTCGATAAATTGTTGGGCATCAAAGACCTCCGTACCGATAAGCGTATAGATTTCGTAGGTGGCATACGTGGTTTGGGCGAACTGAAAGAGCGTGTGGATAACGGCGGAATGGCCGTCGCTTTCGCACTCTACCCCGTATCTATGAAACAGTTGGTAGACATAGCCGACTCCGGCAATATAATGCCTCCCAAGACCACATGGTTCGAGCCTAAGCTCCGTTCCGGTCTGGTGATCCATTCGTTGGATTAACGTACACCTTATTTAGATAAGGGGAATGGCAGAAAACCATTCCCCTTTTTATATTATTATAGGTACCTACCTACGGTCACGTTTCGGGAGTATAACTCCTTTTGGGAGAAGCTCCATATACGGTGATGCCGCAAAATCAGGGCGGGCACTCTGTGTTTATTGTCCGATACCGTAAATCAAAATCATATAAAAAGTTACGGTAATATCTCACTCTGAAGTGAATGCGGATTGAGTGCCGTAGATGTGCTATGGGCTAATATATAAAGGAGTAAGCGGGATTCGGGATTTGCCGGCACCGGTTATGTGTTTAAAATAAGTGATTTTATATTGCTTTTATCTTAAAATTGTGTTATTTTTGCAATCTATTATAACATTCTAAGATAAAACCGATAATTAGCGACATGTCAGTAAGATAAGGAAAAATAATGTCCGGGTTGCACCGGAGTAAGCGAACAACATATCTCAATGTATTCTCCCGTTCGAAAATAACTGCTATAAAAAATCGAGGACGAATGATTTTATTACAGAATACAATTTGTACCGCTGGAGAGGCGTGGGTACAACTTGTCGTAATAAAAGGTTTCCTAGCAGTTCCCTTAGAACGGACTTGTTGTCCCACGCTGTTTTTTAGTAGGGGATATCGGATGATAAAGATGCTGATTTAAATGTATGCGTTTTCTGGTTTAGGCGATCCGGGCGAGTCCGATCGGGAGTTCCGCTTAACTAAACTTCACTTATCTGCCGTTCCGCCTCTTGTTTTCAACACCCTGCTTGACTTACCGACGATAAACGATAAAACCTCATTGCCTCAGAAGGGGATCGTCTAAAAAATATTTCCTGAAGAATATTTATTGATTAGCCGAAGACAATCTCTCTGAATACGGGCAATGAGGTTACTTTATAATCCTGTCTGAAATAATAAAAATTCCGTCGATTCGCATCGGTTGTGTATAACGTGCGGATCGACAGAATATTATAATGGATTATTTTTTCAAGTTAACTATTTGTTGCTCCAACGCCTCTATCTTTTTGAGGGCATCGGCCCTCTTCGCATGTTCGAGAGCCACGACCTTTTCGGGTGCCGACGCTACGAATCGTTCGTTGGATAGCTTTTTCATTACGGTTGCGAGGAATCCGCGCGCATACTCCAGATCGGCAGTCAGCTTGGCTATCTCGGCATCGGTGTCGATGGCTCCTGCAACGGGAATGAAGTATTCGTACCCTTTGACGATGAAAGATACGGCTCCTTCCGGTTTGGCCTCGCCGGTTATTTTGTCGAGAGCAGCCATTTTGATTATGATGCTGTCGTATCTCTCGGGAACGGCTCTGCCTCCCGGTGCGATCAGTTCGAGTTTTTCGCGTAGGGGCAATCCTTTCTCTTTGCGTATGTTGCGCACTGACGACACTATCTCTTTAACCAGCTCCATGTCGGAGATTATGTTTTCGTCCACGATGCCGGCTTCGGGCAAACGCTCTATCATGATGCTGTCGCCATCTTTGCGCTCGGCTATGTAGTGCCACAGTTCTTCCGTTATGAAGGGCATGAACGGGTGCAACACCTTGAGCAGTTTGTCGAAGAAACCGATAGTGGCGTTGAGCGTGGTGCCGTCTATAGGCTCGCCGTATGCCGGTTTGACCATCTCCAAATACCAGCCCGAGAATTCGTCCCAGAATAGCTTGTACACCATCATGAGAGCTTCCGATATGCGGTATTCGGCAAATGCCGCTTCCACTTGCAGGAGTGTGGCGTCGAGCTTGGAGGAGAACCACTCTACGGCACATGCCGAGCTGTCGGGTTGGGGGGCGTCGTCAGCTACGCTCCAACCTTTAACCAGACGGAACGCATTCCACATCTTGCCGCAGAAATTGCGACCCTGTTCTATCAGTGTTTCGTCGAAGATGAGGTCATTACCGGCCGCCGAGCATAACATCATGCCCATTCGGAGGGCGTCGGCCCCGTATTGGGCTATCAGGTCGAGGGGGTCGGGGGAGTTACCCAGCGACTTGCTCATCTTGCGGCGTTGTTTGTCGCGCACGGTACCGGTCAGATACACGTTCTTGAACGGGAATGTGCCGCGGTATTCGTAACCGGCTATTATCATACGGGCCACCCAGAAGAACAGTATGTCGGGGGCGGTCACCAAATCGCTGGTGGGATAGTAGTACTTCACCTCGCTGTTGTCGGGTTCGAGTATGCCTCCGAATACCGATATGGGCCAAAGCCACGATGAGAACCATGTGTCGAGCACGTCGGGGTCCTGACGCAGATCGCCTACGGTGAGGCTGTCGTTGCCGCTCTTCTTAGCCAGCTCGAGAGCCTCCTCGGCCGTTTCTGCCACCACGAAGCCCCCCTCGGGGAGGTAGTAGGCCGGTATTCGCTGGCCCCACCAGAGCTGGCGCGACACGCACCAGTCCTTGACATTCTCCATCCAGTGGCGGTAGGTGTTCTTGAATTTCGAGGGCACCAACTCTATTACGTCGTCCATTACGGCTTTAAGCGCCGGTTTCGATATGTCGCCCATGCTCAGGAACCACTGCATCGACAGCTTCGGCTCTATGACGGCCGAGGTACGTTCGGAGAGGCCCACTTTGTTGTCGTAGTCCTCGATCTTCTCCATGAGCGATGCGGCCGTTATGTCGTCGGCGATCTTGTCGCGGAGCTCGAAACGGTCCATGCCTACGTATAGACCCACTTTGTCGTTTATGGTGCCGTTGTCGTTGAATATGTCGATGGTTTCGAGATTGTATTTCTCGCCCAGCATGTAGTCGTTGATGTCGTGTGCGGGGGTAACCTTAAGAGCGCCGGTACCGAACTCCATGTCTACGTAGCTGTCGGCTATCACCGGTATGGAGCGGCCTACTATGGGCACCGTAACGCGTTTGCCGTGCAAGTGTCTGTAACGCTCGTCGTCGGGGTGTACGCACAGGGCGGTGTCGCCGAGTATGGTCTCCGGGCGCGTGGTGGCTACCACTACGTATTCATCGGAGCCCTCAACCATGTAGCGCAGATAGTAGAGCTTGCTGTGTACGTCTTTGTATATCACCTCCTCGTCGGAGAGGGCGGTAAGCGCCACAGGGTCCCAGTTTACCATGCGCACGCCGCGGTATATCTTGCCTTTGTTATAGAGGTCGACGAACACTTTTATCACCGAACGGTTCATGTCGGGGTCCATAGTGAACCTGGTGCGCGACCAGTCGCACGACGCCCCCATCTTCTTGAGCTGTTCGAGTATTATGCCGCCGTGCTTCTCTTTCCATTCCCACGCGTGTTTCATGAATTCGTCGCGTGTGAGCGACGCCTTGTCGATGCCTTCGGCTTTGAGCTTGGCTACCACCTTGGCCTCGGTGGCTATGGATGCGTGGTCGGTGCCGGGAACCCAGCATGCGTTGAATCCTTTCATGCGGGCACGACGCACCAGTACGTCCTGTATAGTATTGTTGAGCATGTGCCCCATGTGGAGCACGCCCGTTACGTTGGGCGGCGGGATCACTACCGTATAGGGCTTGCGTGAGTCGGGAACCGATTTGAAAAAACCGTTGTCGGACCAGTAACGGTACCATTTGTCCTCGCACTGAGAGGGCTCATACTTTGACGGAATATCCATTTGTTGCATCGTTAGTATCGGAGACCGTGCGCCTCCTTCGGTTAATTTATAGTTTCAAGAACTACAAATATAGCTATTCTAACAAGAAAATTCGTCAATATCGCCCTTTTTTTATCTTATTGTCCGTGTGCGGGGCGACAAAAAGGTTCCGGAGACTGACATAATGTCACACATGGTGTCATTGTCAGACATGGCATTATTATTGCGGGAGTATGATTGCGATTATTTTTTGAATCACACACCGCTATTCTGCCGTGTTAATTTGTGAGGAGTTATGAGTAAAAAATATAAGAAGATAGAAGAAGAGTTGTCCAACATATCCGATATGATGGACTCGAAAAGTCCCGTGATCCCGATCTATTCGAGCGAGGATGAGGATGCCGTGTCGGTTGAAGTGCCGGAGGTGTTGCCCATTCTGACGCTCCGTAGTTCGGTGTTGTTTCCCGGGGCCATAACGCCCATAACGGTGGGACGGAACAAATCCATGCGGCTGGTGCGCGACATAGAGCAACAGGGCGCTCTGTTGGGAGCGGTGTTGCAGAAGGAGGCCGCCGTAGAGGATCCAGCCCCGGAAGATCTGTACAAGGTGGGTACGGTGGCACGTATAATCAAGACCCTCGAGATGCCGAACGGCAATCTGACCGTTATACTTCACGGTCTCGAGAAGTTCGAGGTGCACGATTACGTCACCTCCGAGCCTTACTACAAGGCGCGGGTGCGTCCTTTGCACGATATCAACCCCGATAAGGACAACGTCAAGTTCGAGGCTTTGGTCGAGTCGATCAAAGACATAGCGGTCAATATCATAAAGCTCTCTCCGTCGTTGCCGCAGGAGGCCACTTTCGCCATAAAGAACATCGACAGCAAGAAGGGCATCATCAACTTCATAAGTTCGAACATCGAGTTCTCCGACGCCGACCGTCAGAATCTGCTCGAGGCGCCCGGGCTTCTGATACGTGCCCAGCGTCTGTTGGAGATACTTGTGCGCGAACAACAGCTCCTTCAGCTCAAGAGCGAGATACAGCAACGTGTCAAACAGGACATAGACGCACAACAGCGCGAATACTATCTGCAACAACAGATACGTACCATACAGGACGAGTTGGGCGGCGATCCCGTCGATCGTGAGCTCGACGAGATGCAGGAGAAAGCGAGCAAAAAGAAGTGGAGCAGCGAGATAGCCGAACTTTTCGACAAGGAGATGATGAAGCTGGAGCGTATGAATCCGGCCGTGGCCGAATATTCGGTGCAGATGAATTACCTGCAGTTGTTGCTCGATCTGCCGTGGCAGAGCACCACTAAGGACAATCTCGACCTCGAGAACGCTCGCAAGCATCTCGACGCCGATCATTTCGGTCTCGACGATGTCAAGGATCGCATTATAGAACACTTGGCCGTCATAAAGCTCAAAGGCGACCTCAAATCGCCGATATTGTGCCTATACGGCCCTCCCGGCGTCGGCAAGACATCTTTGGGCAAGTCGGTGGCCTCGGCGCTCAAACGCAAGTTCGGCCGCATATCGCTCGGCGGTCTGTACGACGAAGCCGAGATACGCGGACACCGTCGTACATACATAGGCGCCATGCCCGGTCGAATAATACAGACCATACGCAAATGCGGCTCGTCGAATCCGGTCATCATACTCGACGAGATCGACAAGGTGACCACCAGCAACCACGGCGACCCGGCCTCGGCGCTTCTCGAGGTGCTCGACCCGGAGCAGAACACCACATTCCACGATAACTATCTCGATGTGGAGTACGACCTCTCCAAAGTGTTGTTCATAGCCACGGCCAATAACGTTTCCAACATATCGCCCGCTTTGCGCGACCGTATGGAGATGATAAACGTATCGGGTTATCTTCTCGAGGAGAAGGTCAATATAGCGGCCAACCACCTATTGCCAAAACAACTGGAGGCTCATGGCGTCAAGGCGCGTCAGTTGAAGTTGCCCGCCGGATCTATCGAGAAGATCATTTCGGAATATACTCGCGAGTCGGGTGTGCGTACACTCGATAAGCTGATAGCCAAAATAGTCCGTTATCGTGCCAAACAGATAGGGTTAGGCGAGAAGTTCAAGCCCACCGTCACGGAGGCCGACATCGAGAAGATTCTCGGGGTGCCGCGTTTCATCAATGAGATGTACGAGGGCAACGACATCCCAGGTATCGTCACAGGCTTGGCATGGACAGAGGTAGGCGGCGACATCCTGTACATAGAGGCCAGCTCGAACAAGGGTAAAGGCGCTCTCAATATCACCGGTAATCTCGGCGATGTGATGAAAGAGTCGGCTGCTATAGCCCTGCAATGGGTCAAGGCTCACGCCGACGAGTTAGGCATAGCGTCCGACTTCTTCGAGAGCAACGATATACATCTGCATGTCCCGGAGGGAGCTACCCCCAAAGACGGTCCCAGCGCCGGTATCACTATGGTAACCGCTTTGGTGTCGATGTTAACCGGACGCAAAGTTCGCGAGCGTATAGCCATGACCGGCGAAACGACCCTTCGCGGCAAGGTTCTTCCTGTAGGCGGTCTTAAAGAGAAGATACTCGCTGCCAAGAGGGCCGGTATCACCGACATTATTCTCTCCGAGGAGAACCGCAAGGATATAAGCGAGATAAAGGAGGAGTACATAAAGGGGCTTAAATTCCATTATGTGCGTACCCTTGACGATGTGCTGAAAGAGGCGTTGTTGTAGTACGTCCGATTGTTTGACTCGGTCTGTATCTTCATATAAATTGGAGATACGGACCGAGTTTTTATTTGTACCGGCTGTTTTTTGAAAGAGGATTTTTATCTGTTATTTACGATTATGGTTGAGGGCTGTAAGCTGTAATGTAAGGCTCTTTCGATTCCCAGGGTGATTTAAGCGGAACAGATCTATGATTGCCGGAACTTACGCGGGCCTCAGTGTGAGGAGGCTCGAGCAGCTCGCATTAAAGCATATCGGAGTCTTCCATAACCAGTTGCATGTGACACACATCGTGCCACCCGCCGAATTTACGTCCTACCTCATTAAAATGCGACACCTTAACGAAACCGAATTTACGATGCAATGCCACGCTGGCTTCGTTAGGCAGGGTGATGCAAGAGACTAGCACATGCAATCCCGATTCACGGGCATGTACCATCAATCGCTCCATCAAGGCGGAGCCTATGCCCCGTCCGTCCATTCCATGAGCCACATACACGGTCACCTCGGCCGTAGCTTCGTAAGCCTCTCGCCAGTTCCAGCGGTGAAGCCACAAAAAACCCACCGCACGCCCCTCGTCACGACATACGAAACAAGGGTGTCCCTCGGCGGCAATGGCATCGAGACGCTCTTCCATCGTGCGCACATCCACAGGCTTCAGCTCGAAAGTGACGACACTATTTTCTACGTAGTGGTTATATATGCGGCATATATCCTCCGCGTCAGACCTGCGTACATCGTCTATCACATATCTATCCATCGTCTCAAGGTAATTATCGCACTCCGTCTCTATACACTACCGACCGGGGCCGCGACTGTTCCGAAGCACCGAAATCCTCGTTAGGCCCGGGCCCCATCACAAGACGCAACACGCCGCCGGACATAATATCGTCGTATGTTATATAGCTCTTGTCGTACGGCATGCCATTAAGCTCGGCGCTCTGTACGTATATGTTACTTTCGGAGTTGTCTACCGCCTCCACTACGAAGCTCCTGCCACCGCCCACATCCACCGTCACCTTGTCGAACAGAGGGCTGGCAATAAGAAATGCTCCGCTAACGGCATTAGCCGGATAGAACCCCATGGCTGCGAATACATACCATGCACTCATCTGACCGGCATCCTCGTTCCCGCAAAGCCCTGCCGGAGTATCATCGAAAAACGACCGCATTATACGACGAGAAAGCTCGGCGCTCTTCCACTGGCGACCGATATAGTTATACAAGAACGGAGTGCTGTGGTTAGGCTCGTTGCCCTGCGCGTACTGGCCTATCAGACCAGATATGTCGGGCGAGGCCTCGTCGCCCAGCTCCGCCTCCACTACGAACAGACTGTCGAGCTTGCTCTCGAACGCCTCCTCGGAACCGAAAAGCGCTACCAACCCCTCGACGTCGTGAGGCACCATCCACACGTATTGCCATGCGTTACCCTCGCAATAGTCGTCGTCTCGATGGCGCGATATCACAGGATCGAACCCCTCGCTCCAACTACCGTCCGAACGTCGTCCGCGCATAAAACCGCTTCCTTCGTCGAAATAGCGGACATAACCGCGCGAACGTGCCATAAACAGGTCGTAATCGTCCTGTCGTCCCATCTTGGCAGCCATTTGCGCTACAGCCCAGTCGTCAACGGCGTACTCCAACGCCTTAGCCACCGACTCCGGCTCCTTGTCGGAAGGGATATAACCGAGTGAACGTATGTAGCCTAACCCGCGTTCGTCAAGATCGGCATACGAACGGACGGCCTCGTATGCCTTGATGGTATCGAAACCGCCTATGTCACGCAGATAGGCCATGGCTATTACGGGTATGGAGTGATAGCCCACCATGCAATCGGTCTCGTTGCCGGCAAGATGCCACACCGGCAGACGGCCCTGCTCGTCGTATATCTTGAGGAAGTTGGCGACGAACTCGCCCGTACGCTCCGGCTCTATTATAGTGTACAGCGGATTGGCGGCACGATACGTGTCCCAGAGCGAATAGACGGTATAGACATTATGCGAGGTATCGCGGTATATGGCACCGTCCGCGCCCCTGTAGCTGCCGTCGACGTCGCAAAACAACTGCGGAGCGAAAGCCGTATGGTAAAGAGCCGTATAGAAAGCACGTCTATCGGCGTCGCGGCCTCCCTCTACGCGTATCTTAGACAGGTAACCGTTCCACATATCCCCGGCCTTCGCCGCCACCTCATCGAAACCCGCACCGTCGAGCTCTGCATGGCAATTAAGACGCGCCCCCTCCATGCTTACGGCCGATATCCCCACCTCGGCAACCAACTGCGACACTGCACCGAAATCGACCAAAGCGCGTACACGCACCCCCTTGGCCTCGTCCGACACCACCTCCACATTATCGTCGAATATCCTCATCCCCACCATAGGTCGGGAAAAACGGGCGAAGAAATATACACGCTGATCTGCCGCCCAACCGGTGGAATAACGATATCCCTCTATAGTGCGGTCGTCGACCCGTCGTATGAACCCCTCCATTGGAGCATCCCAGCCTATGCCGCTTTCGAGGTCTATCACGAGCCCTCCATATTCCGTTCCTGCCGGATAGGTATAGCGGTGCATACCGCAACGCGCTGTAGCCGTCAGCTCGGCCGTGATACCGTATCTGTCGAGAAGCACGGAGTAATAACCGGGACGCGCTGTCTCGCCCTCATGGCCGTATGTCGAAAAATAGCCATCATCCGCCATAGTCACCTCTCCCGTAACCGGCATGAAGACTATGTCGCCCAGATCGCCGATGCCCGTACCGCTAAGATGCGTATGCGCGAACCCCTTGACAACGGAATCGCTATAGTGATAACCCGAACACCAATCCCACCCCTGCGTGGCGTTAGAGGGGCCAAGCTGTACACCCCCGAACGGAACATTGGCTCCGAGAAAAACATGACCGTGACCGTCGGTGCCTATGAACGGATCTACATCGTCGGTAAGCCGTGACGAACTCCCGACACCGCCGCACGAAACGAACAAAGACGAAGCTATCGTCGCCGCAATTACTTTGATTCTATTCATGAACATATTTCAATTAATAGACATAAAGATAACAAAATTAACAATTTTAAGCTGACATAGCAATAGTCGCCGGTCTTTCACAGGTTAGATGCAAAAGAAAACGGCAAAGGTTCATATTAAATATCTCCTTTGCCGTTTTTTACACCCATCTACGGGGAATAGTACCGCATCACTTCCTCGCAGGAAGCTCCACATTCTCTATAATCTTGTTACACAAAATATCGTCTCCACTCTTAGCCACCACACGGAATGAATATGTGCCCGCATGTTCAGGGAAAGTTATCTGAAGACTGGAGTGTTTGGTAACAGCGATCATGGTTTCGTCCCTTTCATTACAATATGTCAGGTCTCCACCGTAACCCCACAGAAAGGTTTCGGTCCATTTGCCGAGATTAAAAGGCCTTTTCAATCTTTTTTCATAACGTAATACGACCAGATCGTTTATCAAAGCTCCGTCGGGATGATCTTTATCGTAATTGCCGCCGATTACATAAACGTCATATTTTATATTATTACGGCACACGACTACAGGATGGGCTATCTCCGAGTACTCCACGACATCATAAGGGCCATAGATATCGCCGCAGGCATCGGCAATCTCGTTGAATCCTTCATCACACGGATCGTTTTTATACAATCCGCCTTTTACGACAGGCCCATTGAAAAGTAATCGCACGACATAATTTATCCCGAGACCATTCATTTCTCCAACGACATCTACTTCCGTAACTGTCATATATCCCTGAATGAATCTATCTACGTTGCGATAATCTCCGGGCCCCGGTACCACAAAGCGATTCAAGTCTTCTATGGTATATTCACGCTCCTCCTCGGGTTCTTCCGGCTCCTCCGGAGGGTAAACATGTTCGCCGTCCGGAATATTCTTTTTATAATCGACATCGTGTTTGTCGCATCCGAAAAACAGTACGGATATCGACAATATCAGCAATACTCTTTTCATGGCTTTACTCGTTTTATTTAACACGTATGAAATAGGAAGGAGAGACTTTCGACCTACCGACAACCATATTATCGTAATCGTAGAAGCCGTCCGAAGACCCTCCCCATCCCCAATTGCACTCTACCGAGGCATGGCATTCGAAATCGAGAAGACGATACATTTTGTTTATCCCGCCATTATATTCTGTACCCACAACCTCATAACGACCGCCATCGGAACATTTTGTACCTGTAATCAAAAACGCATGACCGACCGATTTCGTTCCGTCAAACAAGTCTGCATTCACTATTATAGGGTCTTTACTCGCTGCTGACGCATAAAGAAAATCAAATATGAAAGCGTGTCTTTTATCATACGAGTTATCGGCGAGAGCATATCTCTCTTCATAATTACCAATGTGACGATCATTATTAAGGTAATACAAATAAGCAAACACACTTCCTATTCTGGCTGCAGTTCCATCAGGCGAATAACTGACTTTTATCGAATCAGCCACATGCCAAATAAATTGAGCGACAATATCCTCATGTTTTGAACCGGTTATATCCGCACGGCTACTTATATCATTCCACATGGATGAAGTTATCAAATCAGGAAGAACATCATGCTTTTTATAAGCTATCGCCTGTGCCAAAGCGATGGTGGCACAACCGGCCACTGCCCTGTTGTTCTTGCTGTCGACAACGAAAATATTATCGTTTTTCTCCGGCATACGGTTGTTGTATGGCGCCCCTTGATCCCATTTCGTCTTCATGCCGATAGATGCCTCCTTAATTAAACCGGGAACGTACTCCTCTCCAAGGTAAATTATATCATTTTGGTTGCCACTCAAACTCACGGTTGAAGACATGCCCGAACAATCGGGCCTACGTCCCAATGCACGCAAAGAGTCGACAGTGGCATTGAATACGGCGACAGAATCGGCGATACAAGCCTCCACATTACGATAGAAATGTCTCAACACCTCTATCTTCGAGGTATCATCCATACTTCCGTATGGCACATAAGAGAAAACTTTCTCGAAACGTTTATCCGCCGAACATACGGCATAACCGCCACCATCCTGGCTGTTGAACTCAACTACCACGGGAGAAACGGGTGCCCTGTTGTTTGAAGCTACAGACATAACGGCATTACCACGCAACGGCCTTACGTTTTTTATGTCTATATCGGCCACCGAACGTGTCATCCGTACATCAGACGAACGCCCAACACCGCCTGAAACAAAAGACAGTACGTTTCCTGCTAACTCCTCGTCAGAGAGACGATAATCGCCACGAGCCTCATTGTCGAGCACAAGAGTATGATTTTCCCGCACTGTCATCCGCTCACCGTCACCACCTACGACAACATTCCCCATAAATGCCGTCTTAATCTTCGGAGCAACGTACTCCGGCTCCGACTTGGTACACGAGACCAAAAACAGTACGACAAAAAATAAAATGCCGCCACACCTCCAAATATCATACGGCATAATCCTCCTATATTCCATAAATAACAAGTTTAGGTTACACAAAAACCTACTTGTGCAAGGTAAAAAATAATTCCAAAACGACAAATTTATATTGCTATAATTTTATAATTACATTAAAACACTTTTTATATTTCCACTCACCCTGCAACACATGCCATTTCGCAATAATAACCGAAAAGGAGGACGTGTTGCCCTCCTTTCTCTCAAAAACTCTCGCCGACCACCACCCGCAGCACCCGCGGTAAAACAGTGAACTCGAACGGGGCATAGCCCATAGCCTCACCGTCTATCTCTATGGGGCTGCCGGGGAAGCTCTCTATGCGTATGGTACCTCCTCGCAGGAAACGGGCGAAAGGCACGTCGTAGATATGGCCGTTATACAACTTACGTATATATCTGAACAGATTGAGCTTACCCATCTTCTCTATCACGGTAACATCGAGCAGTCCGTCGTCGGCCACGGCACGCGGCATCTGTTGCATACCTCCGCCGTTGAACTTGCCTATACCCACGGCACCGCTGAAAGCAGGACCGTCGAACACCTCCTCGCCGTCGACCCATATACGGAAACGGTGATTGTGATAGTTGAGCAGACACACGAACATTGCCGCTATATAGATCCACTTATTGTAGAGACCGCGCTCCCGCACCTTGTTATAACCGCGGTTGACAAAAGCGTCGAACCCCACGCCGGCCACATTGGCCATATAGCGGTGTTGATGTACTTTCGACTCGTAGAAACCCACGCGAGCCACATCCTGCAAAAAGGTCCGGCCTCTCTTTATGGCTCTTATGGCGTCGGTGTAACGCCTCGGTATGCCGTACATGCGGATCCAATCGTTGCCGGTGCCTACGGCTATCACCGCCACGGTAACGTCCGCCACGGGACATTGCTTCTGTATGAACAGACCGTGCACCGTCTCGTGTATGGTGCCGTCGCCGCCTACCACTATTATATGGCGATAGCCCTTGACCACAGCCTCCACAGCGAGTTCGGTGGCATGATACCGTTTCTCTGTAAAAACCGCATCGAAAGCTATTTCGGCATCGCGCAGGTGTTTGCTTATGATGGGCCAATCGGTCAACCCCATGCCGTTACCGGCCACAGGGTTGACTATGGCGAACCAACGCCCGCTCACGAAGTCGGGATGAAGCTCCATTACTTTTCGGGAGCCGCCTTTATGGTCTCCTCGAGGAAACGGTAGAACTTACCTACGGAGGCGATCTCCACCTTCTCGTCCGGAGAGTGGGGGAAGCGGATGGTGGGACCGAAAGATATCATGTCGAGGTTCTCGTAAACACTGCCTATTATGGCGCACTCCAAACCGGCATGTATGGCCTTCACCTCCGGCTCTTTGCCGTAGAGCTTTCTGTAGAGCTCTTTCATAGTGTGCAGAATAGGCGAATTCATATTAGGATTCCATCCGGGATAACCGCCAGCGAGCTCGGCGCTTCCGCCCGCAAGCTCGGCTACGGCCGCGATCTGATCGGCTACCGCCTCCTTGGCGCTATCGACGGAGCTACGCGGCAACGATATGAACTGAACTTCGCTATCTGAAGTCTTAACCACTCCGAGGTTACAAGAGGTCTCTACCAACCCCTCCATAGCGTCGCTCATGCGTACGACACCGTTGGGACTGGCTATCACCGCCGCAATAACACGTTTCGCGCTCTCATCGGTCATATAGTCGTTACGACCGTCGCACACAGACGCCGTAAATGTCAACTCGGGCTCCGTAGCCGCCAGCTCCGAGGCGAACACCTTACCGCACTTCGATACAAGCTCCTCGAAGCGACCGCAACCGCTCTCGGGCACAGCCACCACAGCAACGCCTTCACGGGGAATAGCGTTACGCACGTCGCCGCCATCAATAGAAGCGAGTTTAACGCCCAGCTCGGCCACCGCCTTGCGAAGGAAACGGGCCATAGGTTTGTTGGCATTGCCTCTCTGCAAGATGATCTCCATGCCTGAATGGCCGCCTTTCATACCGGATATTTTCACCTCGTACCAACGATAGCCGCCGGCCGCCTTTTCACGGCTCACGGGGATATGCGATATGACATCGACACCACCGGCGCAACCTACATAGAGCTCGCCCTCGCTCTCCGAATCGAGATTGAGGAGGATATCGCCTTCGAGCAAACCTTTCTGAAGCTCGAAAACGCCGGTCATGCCCGTCTCCTCGTCCACGGTGAAAAGCGCCTCTATAGGACCGTGCTCCTTAAGGTCTTCGAAAACGGCCAACGCCGCAGCGCCTCCTATGCCGTTATCGGCTCCGAGGGTGGTACCGTCGGCAGTGACCCACTCGCCGTCGATATAGGGCTGTATGGCATCTTTGAGGAAGTCGAAAGTCTTGTCGTTATTTTTCTGAGGCACCATATCCATGTGACCCTGCATCACTATACCCTTGCGGTTTTCGTACCCGGGTGTGGCACCCTTGCGTAGCACCACGTTGCCGATACTGTCAACATGACACTCTATGCCGTGCTCCTTAGCGAAGTTAACGATATAGTTGCGTACACCCTCCTCATGTTTGGAGGGATGGGGGATAGAACATAATGCGGCAAAATGTTTCCACAAAGTTTTGGGCTCGAGGCCGGCGATATTTTTATCCATAATTCGTTGGTATTTTAATTTGAGTGTGCAATATACTAAAAATTCCGATACGATGGAACTCTTTTCGCCGGTTATGGGCGGCTACGTCAGTATCGGCCTCCTCCCAAAGATCGCATTACCGGCACCTAAGCATTCTGAACGACACGGCATCTGGGGGAGGATATTTATATTTCGGAGATATAATGGGCATCACCTACAAATGGCACGGTTGTTTTAATTAAGAACGATAGACACACAACGCATTTATTGTCTAGATTTTTGCAACACCTTGTCTGAAGTCACAAAGGACGGAGACTGCGGGGATGAAGACCGCGCACCCTAAGCAAATAGCCTTATAACTTAGCCACTTTCCCTTGCGAGCCTCCGCTGGGAAAATTTCTGCCCACCGCGATGTGTGGCCTGCTCGGGCTTTGTCCCTCAACCCGGGAAAGCGTGAAGTGTTTAATATCCCTAGTTTCGCTCGGGCATTTGCTGTCGGGAATACGCCTTGCGGTGTTTGCGGTTGGCGAGACCATGATTTTCTTTTGGGTTTGATAGTATGCGCATTAGCCGCACCCGTTATTTATATCTGGTGGTTAATAGGTTTTAGCGATACCTTACCCGATGACACAAGGGACGGAGCCTGCGGGGGACCGCTTAAGCGGGACGTTCTTTCGATTCGTGGCGGTGATTTAAGCGGAAAGGTTCTATGATTGCTGGAACTTACGCGGGCCTCCGTTGGGGGAGGCTCCGGCCCGCTCATCCCTCGTGCCTCGGGATTTAACGGCGGAATTGTGTTTGATTGCCCTCGCTTTGCTCGGGCTTTTGCTAACGTTAGTACGCCTTACGGCGTGTTTGAGTCTGCTCGTTCATATTTACGCTACTCACTTCATTCGGAATTTTGCTGTTGGAAATATGCCTTGCGGCGTTCTTTATTGATCGTTGTTAGGTAGTATTCTGTGCCTTGTCTTTTGCAATTGTGTTTAGTGTAGTTGGATGTTTATGTTTTCAGGTATTAAAGGTCGTTTGTTTTTTGTTAGGGATGTTTTTGTATTGCTCGTGCGGGTGCATCCCCTTCAGGGACGCGTTAGGGATTTTATAGG
>CAJURV010000040.1 GCA_910588925.1 uncultured Rikenellaceae bacterium | reverse complement strand
CCGAGTACGCTCCGGTGGCGCACGACCGCGATCGACGATTTTTGAGGTCTAAAAAACTTCGGCGCCCTGCGGTCTGCGGTTGTGTACGCGGGCTAGCATGCCTGCGACTTGCGGTTAATGCGCATGCCTTTGGGTGTGGAGTGATGGGATTTGCTCGCCGGCGGCTTTCCCAACCTCTGTCGGGTTAATTCGTGGCGGTTATTGCGGAGCGGCACCCCGTGCCGCATTATAGGCTTTGGCTAATGCGCATACCGTTAGTGCGTCTTGTAGCATCTTATCGTCTCGCCAACCACTGAACGTATTGAGTTTTTGCCACTAAACTACGATTACTTCCTTAAATTTACTCAAGCCGCAAAATGAATATGGAAGTGCTCACCATTATTTTCTCGGCATCACTGAATATCACGCACCTCAAAAGGGGCTGTGCCCCCTCGTTTTTGGTTACTTTTGTCGAGTGACAAAAGTAACTCTCCATGAAATGGCCTGCCGGGAGGCATAAAATCCCTCACGACCTTCCTAAGGCGGTAGATCTCAATGAGATAGAGTTTTAAAACTCTATCTCATTGAGATCTACCGCCTTAGGAAGGTCGTGAGGGATAGGTTCGTCTTCGGCTAGGATTATTTTAGGTGAGTCGGTGTTGATGGTTTCTTCCGGCATTATTGCGAAGAGTCCTTCTAATTGGTTGTCGTCGGTTTTGGCGGGGGTTGTTTTTTCGGCTGCGGCCAAATAGTTTTTTCTTTCGGCTGCGAGAGATACGGCCGTCATCTCTTTGAGATGTTTTATGTGGGCCGTTTTCATGAAGTTGACGAAGGGGGCTATGTTGCGGTATTCTTTGGATATGGCGAGGCTTTTGAGATACTCCTCTTTGAGGTCGGGTGCTATGGCCGTGGGTATGAGGCCTCCCGCTCTCTGCACCATATACATGGCTATGAGCGCGGTGCCGTTGCTGTATAAGCTCCACGGCGATATCGACGACAGGTTGTACGCCGCCTTGAACGACAGTTCGTATCTCTCCGCCGGTGTCATCTCCTGTGACATGGCTTCGCGCAGTTGCATACAGAATGTGTCGACGAATGCGGCGATTCCTCCGCGGTCGTATATGCCTCTCTCCCCTGCAGTTTCGTTGGTGCGGTACTCTCCTTTCCGCTCGTCCCATACGTCGCCGCCGCCTATTCGTTCGTGTCCCGTTCTTGCGGCGGCCGTACCGTTGAGACGGCACAGTAGTTCCGGGGTTATCTCGGCATGTCTGTCAAGTTCGTTGTCGGCCGTTATGTAAGCCTCTTTGAGGTCGGCTACGGCGAGATAGTCGTTCAGGGGTCTGTCGCCGACGGCCAATCCGAGATCGAACAGTCTGAAAGCCTCGCGGACTGTTAGCGACGATCCGTCTATGGCAGCGTGGGATGCCACCGTGACGTATAGCTCGCTCGTACCGAATCCTTCTATGTCGCCGCTCATAGCTATGTAGTCGGCCGTCAGTTTATCCAAAGAAGACCATTTTGCATTCATGCGGTTGAGATTTATGGACGGGCAAAGGTAGTAAAAAAAGCCTGCGAAACCTTTCCATACCCTCCGAATAGAGGCAAAAACCTTGATGTACGGCTTGTTATAACGGAAAAAATATATACATTTGCCAAACTATATCCCTATCAATCAGAAGAAAATTAATTTGCGACATATATGAGTCATACCGATTACAGGATACCCGACTATCTGTTCGAGACAGGATGGGAGGTATGCAATAAAGTTGGAGGCATCTACACCGTCATATCCACTAAGGCATATACCCTCACGGAACGTCTTTCGGACCATTATATAACCATAGGCCCCGATTTGGGTTGCGACAACAAGTCCCAAAACCTCGAATTCGAGGAGGATGCCGCATTGTTCGCCCAGTGGCGTATGCGCGCTTATCGTGACGGATTGCGTATTCGTGTGGGGCGGTGGAAGAGCGTCGAGGGCAGGCCTATCGTCATATTGGTCGATTTCACGGGTTACATATCCAAGAAAGACGACATTTTAAAGAAGTTGTGGGAAGATTACAGGGTCGATTCCATCAGCGGTCAGTGGGATTACATAGAGCCGGTTCTGTTCGGTTTCGCGGCCGCGCAGGTCATAGAGAGTTTCGTGGCTTTCAACTGTCGCCCGGAAGATAAGGTGGTGGCCCATTTCCATGAGTGGATGACCTGTAGCGGCGTGCTCTACCTGCACCGTAACGATCCGTCGGTAGCCACCGTGTTCACCACCCATGCCACCGTACTGGGACGAAGCATAGCCAGCAACGGCATGCACCTCTACAGCGACATGCGTTCGTTCAATCCCGACGAGATGTCGCACCGCTTCGGAGTGAGAGCCAAACACTCCATAGAGGCCGCAGCGGCTAATAACTGCGATTGTTTCACCACCGTCAGCGCCATCACTTCGGAGGAGTGCGAACATCTTCTCGGTAAGGCGGCGGACGTGATAACGCCCAACGGCTTTGAAGAGAACATGGTGTGGGACGCCGCCACATTGGCCGTCAAACGCCGTGAAGCGCGCGAGCTTCTCATACGCATAGCCGAGACGGCGCTCGACAAGAAGTTCGACAGAGAGCCGTTCATAGTAGGCACCAGCGGCCGTTACGAGTTCAAGAACAAGGGGCTCGACGAGTATATCGACTCTTTGGCCGCCCTCAATCGCGACGGTACTCTGGAGCGGGAGATATTGGCCTACATATTGGTTCCGGGGTGGAATCTCGGTCCGCGGAAAGACCTGCAGGAGTATCTTGCCGGCAGAGGGTTTCATGCCGACAGTTATGCGGTGCGTAATGTCACCCACTATATGGGCGACGTAGGCAACGATGCCATCATCAACCATCTGCGCGCATCGGGTCTGCTCGGCGGCACCGGTAAGGTGAGCGTCATGTTCGTGCCCGCATATCTTAACGGGGCCGACGGCGTATTCAACAAGCACTATTACGACCTGTTGCCCGGTTTCGATATGACCGTGTTCCCGTCTTATTACGAGCCGTGGGGATATACTCCGCTCGAGAGCATCGCTTTCGGCGTACCCAGCATCACCACCTCCCTGGCCGGTTTCGGCCGTTGGGTCATGGACCACTCGGAGGGTCATGAGGGTGTGTCTGTGATAGAGCGCAGCGATTTCGACGACGGCTCGGTGCGTCAGGATATAGCCGACCATCTGCGTCGTTATGTGGCTCTGCCTGCCGAACAGATGGAGCGCATACGTGCCGCCGCCATGGAGTTGTCACATACGGCGTTGTGGGAAAATCTTATTGTCAACTATTATAAAGCATACGATAAAGCGATGAACGAATCGGACAGAAACATAGAACAGACCGTTATGGACGGCGGCGAGATACACGAACAGGCCACATATCTGAAGCAACAGGGGGTGTTGCAATCGGGGCCGTCATGGACCAGAGTGCTCATAGAGCGCGACTTGCCGGAGCGTCTGCGTCCTTTGGACGAGCTCTCGCATAACCTGTGGTGGTCGTGGACACGCGATGCCCGTAACCTTTTCGAGTCGATAGATCCGAAGTTGTGGTTGGAGCTGGAGCGTAACCCCATAGCCTTGCTCGACAACCTTACCTTGGACCGTCTTCACGAGCTGGAGAACGACGCCTCGTTCCTCGAACGCATGGACGCCGTTTACGCCCTTTTCCGCGACTACATGGCGCAGAAGAGCAATGCCACCGGTCCGCGCATAGCCTATTTCAGCATGGAATACGGCATACACAGCTCTCTTAAGATATATTCGGGCGGTTTGGGCATACTCGCAGGCGACTACCTCAAGGAGGCCAGCGACAAGAACATACCCATGGTGGCCGTAGGTCTTCTCTACCGTTACGGCTATTTCACACAGAAAATATCGTCCGGCGGTGAACAGGAGGCCAGCTACGAGCCTCAGAACTTCTTCAAGTTGCCCATATCGCCCGTGCGCGGCGGAGGCGGCGAGTGGATGTCCGTGAAGCTCGACTATCCGGGACGCGAGGTGACGGCACGTCTGTGGCGTTGCGACGTGGGACGCACCGAGCTATATCTGCTCGACACCGACGACAATGTCAACCTGCACGAAGACCGTACCATAACCTATCACCTCTACGGCGGCGACTGGGAGAACCGTCTCAAGCAGGAGATTCTTTTAGGCATGGGCGGTATCAAGGCCTTGAGCGAGATGGGCATAAGCGCCGATGTCTACCACTGCAACGAGGGTCATGCCGCGTTCATAGGCATACGTCGTGCGCTCGATCTCATCGAGTCCAAAGGGCTCTCGTTCAGCGAGGCGTTGGAGGTGGTTCGCAGCTCGTCGCTCTTTACCACCCACACTCCAGTGCCGGCCGGTCACGACTCGTTCCCCGAGGATATGATACGTCAGTATATGAACCGCATGCCCGAACAGCTCAAGATAACATGGGAGCAGTTCATCAATCTCGGTAAGATAAACCCCAACGACCCGGGAGAACGTTTCTCCATGAGTTTTCTGGCCTGCAACATGTCGCAGGAGGTCAACGGCGTGAGCTGGCTGCACGGCGAGGTGTCAAAAGATATTCTCGGCGGTATGTGGCCCGGTTATTTCAAGCCCGAGCTTCACATAGGTTATGTGACCAACGGCGTGCACTTCCCCACATGGACGGCTACCAACCTTCAGGAGATATATCAGCGTACGATGGGTGACGCGCTCGCTTCGCACTATTACGATCAGAATATATGGCGCGGTATCTATAACGTGCCCGACAACGAGTTGTGGACCGCCCGTATGGAGCTTAAGGAGAAGTTGGTGGCTCATATCAAGCGTCGTGTCAAAAATCCGTCGCTATACCGTTTCGAGTCGCCCACACAGATGGTCAAGATACTCGAGCGTCTCGATCCCAAGACATTGACCATAGGTTTCGCCCGCAGGTTCGCCACCTACAAGCGCGCCTATCTGTTGTTCACCAATCTCGAACGTCTCTCGGCCATAGTCAACAACCCGGAACGTCCCGTGCAGTTTATATTCGCCGGTAAGGCGCACCCCAACGACAAACCGGGGCAGGATCTGATCAAACGCATAGTGGAGGTGGCTGCCATGCCCGAGTTCGTAGGTAAGATCATCTTCCTGCAGAATTACGATATGGAGGTTGCCCGTCGCATGGTGCAGGGTGTCGACGTGTGGATGAACACCCCCACGCGTCCGTTGGAGGCTTCCGGTACCTCCGGAGAGAAGGCCGTGATGAACGGCGTGCTCCACTTCAGCGTGCTCGACGGCTGGTGGGTCGAAGGCTATAGGAAAGATGCCGGATGGATGTTGCCCATGGAGCGCACGTTCGAGGATCAGCGCCGTCAGGACGAGCTCGACGCCGAAAGCATATACACCATAATAGAGGAGGAGATAGCCCCCGCATATTACAACAAGGACGAAAACGGCGTCTCTTCGCAGTGGATCGGTTATATCAAGAACTCCATAGCCGAGGTGGCATCCAACTTCACCACCAAGCGCATGATAGAGGATTATCAGAACCGTTTCTACGACAAGCTCGATAAACGCAGCCACGAACTTATGGATAACAACTACTCGGAGGCGCGTCAGATAGCCGCATGGAAGCGTCGCGTGAGCCGTCATTGGGACAGTCTCCGCATAGTGGAGGCCAAGACCTACGACGTATCCAAAGAGGCTATCGTTACGGGCGAACACTACAAGTCGGAGGCTATCATAGACCTCGGCGAGCTCACCGTAGACGACATAGGCGTGGAGATGATAGTGGCACGCACCATAGTCGACAACAACCCTGTCGATCTGATAGAGGTATTGCCCCTTACATACATACGCAGTCAGGACAACAAAGCCTACTACGGCACGGAGCTATACCCACAAAAGACAGGTTCTTTCGACGTAGCCATCCGCGTATACGCCAGCAATCCCAAGCTGCCTAACCGCATGGACTTCGCATTGGTCAAGTGGTCGTAATGCCGGAATAAAAAAAGGGTGTTGGCAAACTTTGCCAACACCCTTTTTTTATTCCGGCATTACGACCACATTGCCCGATGTTACGGGTGTAGATGTTGTCTCCAGGCGGGTCTTTCCGGGGGAGTTACAAAGGAACTTCTCCGAAAGTGTTTTCATGAGACAGCCGCGTCGAAAAAATCGGTTTGCCCTTTCCCGTTCCGGGAAAAAAGTGTAATTTTGGCCATCGTATAATTTCGGGGAATATGTTGAAAGAGCTGTTGTCGCACAGCGACATAATAGCATCGGAGGGCTCCTTGGACAAGGAGATAACCTCCGTTACATGCGACTCGCGCACAGTGGCGCCGGGGTCGTTGTTCGTGGCTGTGCCGGGTACGGCTGTCGACGGTCATCGCTTCATAGGTCAGGCCGTGGAGCGGGGTGCTTCTGCGGTGTTATGCCAGACTATGCCGGAGGAGTTGCGGGAGGGTGTCGCGTACGTGTCGGTGGCCGATACCGCTCTGGAGCTCGGGCGTGTAGCGTCGCTCTTCTACGGCGAGCCGAGCAAGAGGCTCAAATTGGTGGGCGTCACCGGCACCAACGGCAAGACTACCACGGCCACCCTGCTCTACGACATGTTCACCGCAATGGGCTATAAAGCTGGCCTCGTATCCACTGTAGTATATCGCATAGGCGAACGGCGCGTGGAGTCGACCCACACCACGCCCGACAGCATACGTCTCAACGAGTTGTTGCGCCAGATGGCCGACGAGGGGTGCGACTATTGCTTCATGGAGGTAAGTTCCCACAGTGTGGTACAGCACCGCATAGAGGGTCTGCATTTCGTAGGCGGCATATTCACCAACATAACGCACGACCATCTCGACTATCATAAGACCTTCGCCGCCTACATAGCAGCCAAGAAAGGTTTCTTCGACATGTTGCCGGGTGAGGCGTTTGCCCTTGTCAACGGCGACGATCGCAACGGTTCGGTGATGGTACAGAACACCAGGGCCAAAGCATACCGCTATGCGCTCAAGAGCCCGGCCGATTTCAAATGCCGCATAGTGGAAGCCATCTTCGGCGGCATGGAGCTCGATATCGACGGACATGACGTGTGGGTGCGTTTCATAGGACGCTTCAACGCCTATAATCTCACGGCGGTATACGGCGCGGCCGTTCTGCTCGGCGCTCCCCGCGAGGAGGTGTTGCGACAGCTGAGTATGTTGCACTCGGTATCGGGACGCTTCGATTACGTCACCTCTCCCGAAGGCGTCACCGCCATAGTCGACTATGCCCACACCCCCGACGCTCTCGAGAACGTGCTCGACACCATAGGGGAGATACGCAAAGGGCGTAGCCGCATAATAACGGTGGTTGGTTGCGGCGGCAACCGCGACAAGACCAAACGTCCGGAGATGGCTGTCATAGGGTTGAAAAACAGCGATTTTCTCATACTAACCTCCGACAATCCCCGCTTCGAGAAGCCGGAGGATATATTGGAGGATATGCGAAAAGGCATCACCGAGTCGGGCATGGAGAGCAAAGGACGTTACGTCGTTATCTCCGACCGCCGCGAAGCTATACGAATGGCGGCGGCTATGGCAGAGGGAGGCCGTAACGGCGAGGGCGACATAATACTGATCGCCGGCAAGGGACACGAAAACTATCAGGAGATAGAGGGAGTGCGCCACCACTTCGACGACAAAGAGGAGATAGCGAGCCTCTTCTCTGAGTGATTCGGGTATAGGTTAAAGCGAGTCCGATACTTGCGAGCGTAACGCTTTAAAGGCCACAATCGACCCGGGGCCACCCGCCTCAAGCTCCTCGATATTATTTCGGCTTGCCGGATGTGTTCGGCCGACGGCGGGGTAAGAAGACGATTATTTTAACGGATGCGGTTCAGGCCGCTGCAAAACACATAGAAGATGTTCTATCACATAGCCGAATGGCTTTCACACCACACCAATCTGCCCGGCATGGGTATGTTCGGGTACATCTCTTTCCGCGGAGCCATGGCTATAATCACGGCTCTTACGATCGCCATAGCGTTCGGCATAAAGATCATACACATGTTGCAACGGCGTCAGATAGGCGAGGAGGTGCGTAACTTAGGGCTCGAGGGACAGTTGGAGAAGCGCGGCACCCCCACTATGGGCGGTCTCATCATCCTGCTCTCCATATTGGTGCCCACGGTGTTGTTCTGCGACCTTAGCAACGTCTACGTGCAGCTTATGATAGTGGCCACCGTATGGCTGGGGCTGATAGGCTTTCTGGACGACTACATCAAGGTATTCAGAAAAAACAAGGAGGGGCTTAACGGACGCTTCAAGATAGTCGGTCAGGTGGGCTTAGGGTTGATAATAGGCCTCGCCATGTGGCACTGCGACGATATTACGGTACGCCGCACCGTACGCACCGACGATGCCGAGAAGATAGTGATGACGGAGCGCAACGGCTCGCAGCAGGTGGTCTACCTCACACCGGCCGAGAAACAGGCCCTCACCACCATACCCTTTGTCAAAGGCAACGAGTTCGACTACGGCGATATCTTCCCGTTCGAGAAAGATGATCACACATGGAGTTGGGTAGTATACGTGCTGGCCGCCATATTCATAGTGACTGCCGTATCCAACAGCGCCAACCTGACCGACGGTCTGGACGGTCTGGCTGCCGGCACCTCCGCCACAATAGGGGTGGTACTGGGGCTGCTGGCCTACTTCTCCGGCAATATCATATATGCCAACTATCTGGGGATAATGTATATACCTTTCTCCGGCGAGTTGTTCGTATATACATGTGCGTTCGTGGGGGCATTGGTGGGCTTTCTGTGGTACAACAGTTTCCCTGCGCAGGTGTTCATGGGCGACACGGGGTCGTTAGCCATAGGCGGCATCATAGCCACGCTGGCATTGCTCATAAGGAAAGAGCTGTTGTTGCCGGTGCTCTGCGGCATATTCCTGGTAGAGAGTCTGTCGGTATTGGTGCAGGTGGGATGGTTCAAGTATACCAAGAGAAAGTACGGCGAGGGACGACGCATATTGCTCATGGCTCCGCTTCACCACCACTACCAGAAGAAGGGCTATTTCGAGGTCAAGATAGTGACGCGTTTTTGGATAGTGCAGTTGTTGTTGGCCGCCATAACATTGGTAACGTTAAAGATAAGATAGATGAAGATCGTGATATTGGGAGGCGGAGAGAGCGGTTTCGGTAGCGCTGTTCTCGCGCGCAAAGAGGGGTTCGACGTCTTCCTCTCCGACTCGGGAAAGCTCAAAGAGGAGTATAAATCGCGCCTTGTGCTCGAGAAGATAGAGTTCGAAGAGGGGGGCCACACTCTCGACAGGATATTGGATGCCGACGAGGTTATCAAAAGTCCCGGTATTCCCGACGAAGCCCCGGTCATAAAGGCCGTACGCGACAAGGGCATACCCGTCATATCGGAGATAGAGTTCGGCGGACGCTATTGCAAGGCCCGTCATATATGCGTGACTGGAAGCAACGGCAAGACCACCACCACCACCCTTATATACGAGTTGCTGAAAGCGGCCGGTCTCAATGTCGGCGTCGGCGGCAACATAGGCGACAGTTACGCCTATCAGGTGGCTACCTCCGACCGCGATTGGTACGTACTGGAGCTGAGCAGCTTCCAGCTCGACGGCACCTACTCGTTCAGGAGCGACATAGCGGTGCTCACCAACATCACCCCCGACCATCTCGACCGCTACCACTACAATATAGACGAGTATGTCGCCAGCAAATTCCGAATAATACGCAACCAGCGCCCAGAGGACAACTTTATTTATTCGGTGGACGATGAGTTGACTATGAAATACGTGTGCGACCACCAGGAGCACATGACCATGCGCAGTCTCCCTTTCACCGTGCGCGACACACTGCTCGAGGGGGCCTATCTCGACGGCGGCAGGATAAACATCAGCCTCGGCGGCAGAGAGCTTACGATAGATCCCGCCTCCATGAAGATAAAGGGCATTCATAACATATACAACGCCATGGCGGCGGCTATGGCGGCCATGTTGGCGGGTGTGCCCGACGATACCATAAGAGATGTGCTCTATTCGTTCGGTGGGGTGGAGCACCGCATGGAGGTTGTTGAGGAGACGGGCGGCGTGCTCTATATCAACGACTCCAAGGCCACCAACGTCGACTCGGTGTGGTATGCTTTGGAGAGTATGACACGTCCTACGGTGTGGATCGCCGGGGGCACCGACAAGGGCAACGACTACGAGAGGCTCAAGGAGCTGGCCCGTCAGAAGGTGCGGACGCTCATCTGCATGGGGCTCGACAACAGGAAGCTAATGGACTCGTTCACGGGCGTGGTGCCGTTCATCTACTCCACATCGTCGCTCGACGAAGCCATGGAGCGGGTGGCTACGGTTACCCATGCGGGCGATTGCGTATTGCTCTCTCCGGCATGCGCCAGCTTCGACCTTTTCAAGAACTACGAGGAGAGAGGACGCCTGTTTAAAGAGAGCGTCCGTAATATGAACCTCATAAAAAGCAGAATAGAGGAACGGGAATGATGAACGGCTCCGAAGGTAAAGAGAGAAACAAGAGCGTATATCGCGAGTTCATCGGCGGCGACAAGACGTTGTGGATGATAATAGTCATCCTGTGCATATTTTCGATATTGGTGGTCTACAGCTCCACCGCCTCTATGGCCTACAAGAAGCTCGACGGCGACACCAGCCATTTCCTCATAAGACAGGTGCGGTTCATACTTCTGGGTCTGGCTACAATATATCTTTTTCACCTTATAAACTATCGCCGTTATTTCGACAAGGCGCGGCGCAACTTCCGCTTCTCCATAGTGTTGTTGTTGCTCACCTTCGTGGTGGGGGTCACCTACAACGGCGCCACCCGCTGGCTGGGCATTCCCGGCACGGGCTTCACCTTTCAGCCCTCCGAGCTGGTCAAGATCACGCTCATCATCAACACCGCCGCCTTTTTGGCCTCCAAGCAGAAGATAATGGCTACCATGCCCATACTGCCGTCGTTCAGAAAATCGGACTGGAGGCGCGATCCCGACCGTAACTACCGCATTCTTCACGAGATAACCCTCCCTCTGCTGATGCCTATGGCTTTGGCCTGTCTGCTCGTGATGGTATCGAACCTATCCACGGCCGTGATAATGGCGGCCACATGCCTTATCATATTGGTGATAGGGCGTGTCAGGTGGTCGGAGATAAGACGTCTGATAGGCGCCGCCGTAGTTGTCTTCGCCGCCGTAGTGATCATGCTCAAGATATTCGACGTGGGACGTGTCGACACATGGATAAGCCGTGTGGAGCACTTCGTCACCGACGAGAACAAAGAGGGGGAGATAAGCGACGAACAGTTCCAGGCCTATCAGGCCAAAATGGCGGTAGCCTCCGGGTGGCTGATGGGACGGGGGCCCGGCAACAGCACGCAACGTTCCAACCTGCCCCACCCCTATTCCGATTACGCATACGCTTTCATAATAGAGGAGTACGGTCTGCTGGGCGCCCTCTTCGTGCTGGGGTGTTATCTGTGGATCTTCTACCGCAGTATAGTGATATTCCGCAAGTGCGACACCGCTTTTCCCGCGCTCTTAGTGCTCGGGTTGAGCCTCACCATAACGTTGCAGGCGCTCCTTCACATGCTCGTGTCGGTGGACGCCACGCCGGTTACCGGTCAGACCCTGCCGCTCATAAGCCTCGGAGGGTCGTCGTTGCTTTTCACCTGCATGTCGCTCGGTATTATACTCGGCGTCAGTCGCCGTCAGAACGCCATAGAGTACGAACGTATGATAGCCGAGAAACGCAGGCTCAACATAGAGGAGTGGCAACATGTGATGCTCGAAGAGTACGACGGCGAGAAGAGAGGCAAAAAGAGCAGGAAGAAGGAGGAGGTCGACGAGCTCGACACCATGAAGAGGATAGCTTATCAGGGGGTGGTGTGGTACAACCCCGAGGATGAGGACGATACCAAAGAACAGTGGAATTACGGAGACTATTACGACAATGACGAAAAAGAGGAAGATTATAGTTAGCGGCGGCGGCACCGGTGGTCACATCTATCCGGCGGTGGCCGTAGCCGAGGCATTGAAAAAGAGGTTCGGTCACGATGATTGCCAGATCATCTTCGTAGGCGCCGATGGCAAGATGGAGATGACCAAGATACCCGCTCTCGGTTACCGCATAGTGGGTTTGCCCATATCGGGGTTGCAGCGTCGTTTTACCATGCACAACTTAGCGTTGCCGTTCAAGGTGTTACGCAGCCTCAGAATGGCTTCCAAGCTGTTGCGCGACGAGAAGCCGGACGCTGTGGTGGGCTTCGGCGGCTATGCCAGTCTGCCTCTGTTGTGGGCGGCACAGCGCAAAGGGATACCCACCGTACTATGGGAGGGTAACTCGTTCGCGGGGTTGGCCAACAAGATGCTCGCCAAGAGGGCGCGTAAAGTGTGCGTATCGTACGACGGCATGGAGCGTTTCTTCGAACCGGCCAAGATAGTACGCACCGGCAACCCGGTACGTGGCAGTTTCGACGGCGTCGTCAAGAAGAATCCGGAGGCATTCGCACACTTCGGGCTTCCGGCCGACTTGCCTGTGTTGGTGGTGACCGGAGGCAGTCTCGGCGCACGCGTCATTAACGAAGCTGTCATGGCCGCCATGCCGCAGATAGTATCGGAGAGGCCGTTCTCCCTGTTGTGGCAGACAGGAAGCTATTACAACGCCGAGATGGTCGAACGGATGAAGTCTTACGGTACTCCCGACAATGTTAAAGTAGTGCCCTTTATCGACCGTATGGATTACGCCTACTCCATAGCCGACTTGGTAGCCGCCCGTTCCGGAGCATCCACCGTGACCGAGTTGTCGTTGACGGCCACTCCCGCGCTGTTCGTGCCCTCGTCGGTGGTAGCCGAGGATCATCAGACCAAGAATGCCGAAGCTATCGTAGCCATAGGCGGAGCCGTCCTATGCACCGATGCCGACGCGGTAGAGCGTATGGGTCTCATGGCACGGGAGCTGCTTGCCGACCGTAACAGGCTCGACGCCATGAGCCGCAAGGGACGGCGGGGCTTCGGTGAGCAGTGCCTTCGGCGGCCCTTTCAGGGGGACTTACTTTTGTCACTCGACAAAAGAATACGTTTTCGATAAGCCGAGAGCAATGAAACGAAGTTTCGATTGCCGAGGCGAGAAAACGACTGCCGCAGGCGAAGCAAAAACGAGGGGGCACAGCCCCTTTTGATGTGCGTGATATTCGGTGATGTCAGGAAAGTTTATGTAAGCACTTTGTGTTAAGTGAAGTAAATTTACAGTAGGGCTTAGTATTGTGAACGATAAAAAACAATATCTTTGCATTAATGGTGTTTAATAAATTTTCTTGCAATGAAAAAAGGGGATAGAGCAAAAGTCTCTCCGAAACTTACAGGAGAGAAAGATTGGATAGTCGGAGAGGTTATCGATGTGGAGGATAACCCGTTCAGAGGTATCGTTATCGCCATCAAGGATGAACTCGGACGTATCTTCTTTGGAGAAGAGATGTTTTTTCAACCTGCATAAAAGTTACGGGCATGTATGCGATAGCCTTCGATATGATTATAGACGACCTCAAGGACAATTACGGGAAGCCTTATAATAACTCTTATTTTGAAATCAAGACTATTTTACGGGAGTTCGATTTCTTCATTACACAGGGAAGTGTGTATCTGACGAAGAATAACGACATGGCCAATCTATACCGGGCCATCAATGCCTTGAAAGCTAAAGAGTGGTTCAGAAAATCCGTGCGGGATATACGAGTGTTCAGGGTAGAAGATTGGAGCGATTTTACGGCTATTGTAAAGGAGGATTAAACCGATTGTTTTCTTTATGCGATACAAAAATTCCATGTAACGATAGCATGGAATTTTTCATTCTATTTTCGTAATCTTTAGCTCAATGGTAGAGTGGTAATCTGAATTTCTGAGTAAAATATAATAGGGATGAAAAGTTTCGATTCGGTATATATAATAGGCATAGGCGGCATAGGCACCAGCGCCCTTGCCCGCTATTTCGCCTCTGAGGGTTACCCGGTGGCCGGTTACGACCGTACCCCCTCGCCTCTGACCGCAGAGCTTGAGAGCGAGGGTATCGACATACACTACACCGACGACGTGACATTGATAGACCCCCGCTACAAACATCCGGGACGTACACTGGTGATATACACCCCCGCCGTACCGCACGACATGGGTGAACTGACATACTACCGCGATGGCGGCTACGACGTGCTTAAACGGTCGGAGGTGTTAGGCGTGGTTACCGAAGGCAAGTATTGCATGGCGGTGGCCGGCACCCACGGCAAGAGTTCCACCACTACCATGCTGGCATGGTTCAATGCCTGTGCGGCCGATGACGGCGACGGTACCGTAGGCTCCGGCAGCGCTTTTATGGGCGGCATATCCAAGAATTTCGGCTCCAATATCCATTTGGGCGGCGGTCGCAGGGTGGCGGTAGAGGCCGATGAGTTCGACCGTTCGTTCCTAAGGCTCCATCCCGACGTTGCGCTCATATCGTCCACCGACGCCGACCATCTCGACATATACGGCACTCATGAGGCCCTGCGCGAGGGTTTCTCGCTCTTTGCCGGACAGATAAAAAAAGGTGGCGCACTCATCGTCAGAAAAGGCGTGACCTTGCCGCGTTATCCCGAGGGGGTCAGTCTCTATACATACTCTTCGGACGACGACAAGGCCGATTTCCATGCCGTAGGGTGTCGTGCCGACGAACAGGGGCGTTATATGTTCGACATAGTGTGCCCCGACCGTACGATAAAGGGTTGCCATCTGGGCATTCCGGGGCGCGTCAATGTGGAAAATTGCGTAGGTGCGGTAGCCATGATGTGGGTGGCCGGGTTCGATGAAGACAGATTGCGTGAAGCCATAGAGAGCTTCCGCGGCGTCAAAAGGCGCATGGATGTGCAGTATCACGGCGACGACCGCATATACATAGACGACTATGCCCATCACCCCGAGGAGCTGCGGCGCACTATATGTTCGGTACGCGAGATGTTTCCCGGTAAGAGCGTTACTGCGGTGTTCCAGCCCCACCTTTACACCCGTACGCGCGATTTCGCCGACGATTTCGCGCGAAGTCTTTCAGCCGTCGACAGACTTGTAATGCTTCCGATATATCCGGCCCGCGAAGAGCCGATAGAGGGTGTCGACAGCCGCATGATACTCGATGCGGTCACCGCTCCCGAAAAATCGCTGGTGGGTAAAGAAGAGCTTCTGGATGTGTTGCGCGCCGACGACGGCGATGTGCTCATAACGTTCGGAGCGGGCGACATAGACCGTTTCGTGGAGCCTATACGTGAAATGTTGGAAAAGAGATAACGGGTGAAGCGCGGGCGAGAAATACTGATGGACCTGTCGATAGCGGCGGCGATGTTCGCCATCGCGGCGGCGGGGCTGTCGCACTACTATTCGTCTACCCGTGCGCGCCGCATAGATAAGTTCGACATAAAGATAGAGGGTGGCGATACGCTCGGTTTCGTCACGGTCGATAAGGTGCGCACTCTGGTCGACGACTCGCTCGGCTGGGTCACTACTGTGGGAGGCACCGACGTAAGGCGCATAGAGAAGTATATCGACTCCATGATATATGTGCTCGACTCGGAGGTGTACAAGGACGAGAGCGGAACGTTGCACATGGAGATAGCGCCCCGCATACCTCGCGTCAGAGTAATGACCTACGGGGGCGAGAGCTTCTATATGGACGATTACGGCGTGATAATACCGCGATGCGCCGATTTCGTGGCCGACGTTCCGTTAGTCACCATGAGCGATTCGGCCCTGTCGGAATACATGCCGCATGTGGCCGGTAATAAAATTATCTCTAAAAATTATAATTTTACGGATAATCTGATTAACTTTGCCGTTAAGGTGGAGAGTGACCCTTTTTGGAGCGATTTCATCGCGCAGATCAACCTCAACGAGGCCGGCGAGATAGAGATAATCCCGCGCATAGGCTCCCATAAGGTGATACTGTGCGAAGTGTCCGACTTAGGGAGCGCCGACATATTTCTCGGCAAGCTGTACAAGCTCTATTTCGGCCAACTGAAGCAGACGGGGTGGAACCGTTACAGCCTCATAAACCTTAAATACAACAAGATGGCGGTGTGTACCAAATGACACTCCGTCGGATATGAGATAATATCGACTACGGAAGACAAGCGGACGGCACGATACTTGCTCCGGTCGGCGAAACGGGAAGAAACCCTCTTAGTATAGAATAACAAAAATAGCGGCCTGCATCCCGCGAGTATATATGGAAAAAGACAACAACTACATCGCAGCCATAGACATGGGCACCAGCAACACCGTCATACTGATAGGACGGCGTGCCGAGGGCGGCAAGATCGACATTGTGGCCTCATCGGTGGTGGATAACGAACGCGACAGCATGTGGCGCGGCGACATACGCAATATCGACAAGATAGTATTGTCGGTGCAAAGGGCGTTGCGCGAGATAGAGAAAGAGTACAGTCTCAAGGTGCAGGAGGCCTATCTCAACCTCTCGGGCAAACATATAAAGTGCGACTACAAATCGGGCTACGTATCCATCTCCAACAGCGAGGGCGAGGTGCGCAGAGAGGATGTCGACCGTCTCTCCAACGACATGCGCAACATATCGGTGCCGGCCGGCGAGGTGATAGTACACATACGTCCGCGAATATACAAGCTCGACGACGACAATATCAGTAGCGAACCCATAGGCATGATAGGCAAGCGCCTCTCGGGAGAGTTCAACATAATAACGGCCGAGAAGAGCAAGATCGACCTTATATACCGTTGTCTCAACCGTGTCGATGTCAGAGTGGCCGACGTGGTGTTAAGCTCGCTGGCTTCGGCAGAAGCGGTGCTCGTTGACGACCAGAAAGAGCTCGGCGTGGTGGTTCTCGACTTCGGGGGCGGCACCTGCGACGTCTGCATATACCACGACAAGGCCATCCGATTCCTCGGCGTGATACCGTTCGGAGGCGTCGATATAAACTCCGACATACGTTCGTGCGGCGTGCTCGAAAGGCTCGTGGAGAGGCTCAAGGTCAAGTTCGGCTGCGCACTCTCTTCGGAGATACCCGAAACCCAATACATACGCTTGCCGAGCATCAACAACACCCCGTCCAACGAAATATCGCAGAAACAGCTGGCCTCTATAATAGAGGCGCGTCTGGAAGATATAAGCGACCAACTTCTGAACATTATCAAATCTTCGGGTTACGAGGGCCGTTTGGCCGGCGGTATCGTACTTACCGGCGGCGGTGCCAACCTGAACATGATAAAAGAGTTTTTCGCACAACGTACCGGAATGCCGGTGCGTATAGCCACCCCCGACCTTTACGTCTCTTCGGAGACTGTCGACAAGGTGGCCTCTCCCCTCTACTCTACGGCGGTGGGTCTGTTGCTCATAGCCGCATCTATGGGGCGTACCACGGCCACTTTAGTGCTTCCCAAACCCAAACCGCTCGACACGGTGTACGACCCGTACGGCGGAGGCGATGGCGACGATCTTTTCCGTCGTGGTCAGGACACCGGCTTCGATGAAGAGCCCGGCGATTACGACGACATGCACCGCGGAGGAGGAGCATCGCACAACGGCGGTTTCGGCGGATGGTTCAAACGTACGATAGGCAAGGTGCGTGACACTATAGACCCCGAGGAGAGCCTCGAAGACAACGATCTCTAAGCCTGATGCCGATGTGTCCCGAATATTATACGGGGCTATGGGTTAACAAGTAATTATACTTTCGTTATGATAGACTTTATAGACAGCGTCGATGTTCAGTCGTCCGATGTGGTTGCCAGCAAGATAATGGTTATCGGTGTGGGCGGTGGCGGCGGCAACGCTGTGAAGTATATGTACAATCTTGGCATACACAACGTCATGTTCATGGTATGCAACACCGATAAACAGGCGTTGGACAAAAGCCCCGTTCCGCTCAAGATGCAGATAGGACGCGATCTTACCGGTGGTTTGGGTGCGGGAAACATGCCGGAGAGAGGACGCGATGCGGCGGTGGAGAGCCGCGACGACATACGCGAGACATTGGAGCGTAGCGGTGTCAAGATGGTGTTCATAACGGCCGGTATGGGCGGCGGCACCGGTACTGGAGCGGCCCCTATCATAGCGGAGGTGGCCAAAGAGCTCGACATCCTTACCATAGCCATAGTAACGGTTCCGTTCCGTTACGAGGGCGACAAACGCATAATGCAGGCCACGTCGGGTATAGCCCAGATGCGCAAGCATGTAGACTCGTTGCTTATTATCGACAACGAGAACATCAACAAGATGTACGGCGATCTCACCTTCTCCGAAGCCTTCGGAAAGGCCGACGACATATTGGCTACCGCGGCCAAGTGTATCGCCGAAATCATAACTAAAGAACACAAGCTGAATGTCGACTTTGCCGACGTGGTTACCACCATGAGCAACAGCGGCGTGGCCCTGATGGGTTTCGCAGTAGCGGCCGTAGGCATCGACAACATAGCCACCGCGCTGACGGAGGAGGCGTTGCTATCGCCGCTTCTTTCGCAGAACGATATAAACGGCGCCAAGAATCTGCTCGTCAACATATCGTGGAAAGACAAGGAGCTCAAGATGAGCGAGGTTTACGCCATCATAGGTCATGTGCGTGCGGCAGCCGGCAGAGAGGCCGCTTTGATATGGGGTGCCGGTTATGACGAGACGCTCGAAGACGGCAATGTCAGCATAGTGATAGTGGCGACCGGTTTCGAAGATCGCAATTCACAACGCGATTTCGAGGCCTATATGGGTGTCGTCAACAGCGACGAGACACTCGGTCTGGCAGAGAAGCTCGACCGCGCCATAGCTCCGCATGTAGTGGAGAGCCCGAAGGAAGAGGAGCCTGTCATAGAGCCTGTTACTACGGTTTCTGCCGCTTCTGCAGCTTCCGGCGAAAAGGTGGTTATGTCTTGGGACGACACCGCATCGGAGCACAAAAAAGAGGAAGATGCCAGCGACGACGATTTCGCTTTGGTAGACGACCTGCAAAAGGCGCATCGCGACATATTCAAGCAGAACAATCCTGCTCAGACCCCTGCATCTAACGAACGTACGTTCCTGTCGTTCGACGAAGATACCAACGAGCGTAAAGATGTTCCTTCGCCAGACGATGACGAAAACATAGTGGTGGAGACCCGCAAGCCCATAGGCTCTACATCCCCCATGGGCATGCCAGTCGGTTCGTTCGGACCCACCGGCGTTACCGGCGATAGCATGAGAAAGAGTCTTTTTACGGAGCAACAGATGTCGCAACCTGCGGGTCGTCCGGCATCGGAACCGGTCAGACGTCCTACCCGCGAGGAGAGCGATATGGAGGAGATGGAGAATGTCCCGGCATATCTTAGACGTAATATGTTGATTACGCCCTCCGCACCCGTCAAGAAAAAGATAGAGAAACTTAAATTGAGGGACGACGAAATATAATAGTCTCTTATCTTAATATTTATCGAGCCGGCGAAAAAGTTTCGCCGGCTTTTTTGTCGGCTCGACCATCTTTTATGGGTTGAGTCATTTGTAAATCCCTCTGTTACGGTATAAGTATTTGGTGATAATGACAAAGATGTCATAGTTATATGGCATATTGCGAGACGATAAGATACTACAAGACGCACTGAAGATATGCGCATTAGCCAAAGCCCGCTCTTGCGGGGTGAGAGCCCCGCTCCGCAAGAACAACACGCACTTAACCGAACCAGCTCCCGCGGCACAGGGTGCCGCTTTGCACCAGCAACCATGAATTAACCGGACAGAGGTTGGGAGATCCCCTAGCGCGACGATACCATCACTTCACACCTAAAGAAATGCGCATTAGCTAAAAGTCGCAGGCATGCTAGCCCGCGTACACGACCGCAGATCGCAGGGCGCCGAAGTTTTTTAGACCTCAAAAATCGTCGATCGCGGTCGTG
>CAJURV010000039.1 GCA_910588925.1 uncultured Rikenellaceae bacterium | reverse complement strand
GACCGGCACCGGCCAGATAGTCGGCATAGAACGACGCCAAACGCTGGCTTCCGTAACCGCCTTCCGAGATACCGAAGAAATATATCTTATTCGGATCGATCTGTCCGGAAGCGAGAGCCAAACGCAACAGTTTTTCCCACGCGAACTGTTTCGACTTCTGATACCAGCGATAGTAGTTGCCGGTGTTGGGAATCTGCGGTATGAAATACACCGACGGCGCATCCTCGAACAGCTCCGTTGCGAAACGTATGCCGTTTTTCCATTCGTTATTCTTGTCACCCGAGCCGTGCATGTAGAGGTACATAGGGTATCCGTCATCCGGCTTCTCTCCTTTAAAGCCCCAGTAATAAGGCATCACGGCGTCCGGTTCGAGATCGGCAGGAAGCTCCCAACGTCCCGACCGTGAAGCGGACAAAGTATCGAAAGCTATCAGCTTCTGTTCGTCGTAGCTGTCGTTGGCCTCTCTCCATGCCTTCCACACACGCGCCTGTTCTTTCTCTACGTCGGATAGTTTAAGACGTGCGTCACTGTCGTAAGTAGCGGCCTTGCCAGACAGATAATCAGAGAAAAAAGCCTTTATATCGCCGTCCTTATCTCCTTTTGCCTTGTCGGCTCCCTGGGCCGTAAGGCAACCTGCGGACATAGCCGTCAACATCAGAAGACCGAACGCCTTAAAATAGCAGCCTGTTCTTTTCATCTTATTCGATTTTTAATTTTAAACACGCCAAATCTACGAAAAATTTACGAACCGTCAACTTCGGCTCCATACAGATGCGCCCACTAACGGCATAATAGTCAATAGCAGGGCAACAGGTATGACAATACGGCACTGTGCATAAATATTATGTCGAATGCCGGATTTTCTTTATATTTGTAACCGCATGAAGCGATTCATATATCGAATTAAACATAAAAAACAGATGAAATCATTTCTTACAGTCGCATTGAGCCTCGCCGCGGTATGTGTGTCGGCTCAGGAATTGACGGTGGGGGATCTGCGCGAGATTCAATCGTCGTTCGTTAAAGACGCCTCTACGACGGCTCTGCAGAACATTCTGAAAGCCGACCCCAATCTATCCAAATTGTCGTTGAATCACGACCTCGACGGCAAGATAGACCACTTCTTCAAACACAAAGTAAACGTCAAAGGCATAACCGACCAGAAACAGTCGGGCAGATGCTGGATGTTCACCTCCATGAACGTATTGAGGCCAGTGGTAATGGATAAATTCGACCTCTCCTCTTTCGACTTCTCGCATAACTACAACTATTTCTGGGATATGTTCGAAAAGAGCAATCTCTTCTTGGAGAACGTCATAGCTACGGCCGACCGCGATATGGCCGACCGCGACGTGGAATTCTTCTTCAAGAGCCCCGTAGGCGACGGCGGCGTATGGAACCTGTTCTATAATGTCGCGGAGAAATACGGCGTAGTACCTCAAAGCGTTATGCCCGAAACGGCACACTCCAACAATACCGGTTCCATGCGTTCGGTTATCAACAGAAGATTACGTGCCGGAGGCTACCGGTTGCGCAATATCATAGCCGACGGTGCCGACGCGGCTCAGGTGGCCGAAGCGAAAAAAGACATTCTCAAGGATGTATATAGGGTGCTGGCACTCTGCCTCGGCGTGCCTCCCACAGAGTTCGAGTGGAGGTATCAGACCAAGACGGGAGAGGTTAAGACACTTAAAACCACCCCTCTCGAATTTTACAAGAGCATAGTTCCCGACGATTACGACCCCAAATCGTACATAATGATAATGAACGACCCCACCCGCGAATATTACAAGGTGTACGAAATAGCCAACTACCGCAACACCTACGAAGGGGTCAACTGGGTGTACCTCAACCTGCCCAACGACGCCATCAAGCGTGCCGCCATAGCTTCCATCAAAGACAACGAAGCAATGTACGCCTCGTGCGACGTGGCTTACTACAACTCTGCCGATGGCGTATGCGATCCCGAAATGTACGACATGGAGGCGCTCTTCGGCATAGAGATGGATATGGATAAGAAGGCCCGTATATTGACCCGTCAGAGCGCGTCGGCACATGCCATGGCTCTCGTGGCAGTAGACACCGACGACAACGGCAAGCCCGTCAAATGGCAGTTCGAAAACAGTTGGGGCCCCGCCGCCGGACACAACGGCTACATGACATTCACCGACAAATGGTTCGACGAATATATGTTCCGCTTAGTGGTAAACAAACGCTATCTCGACGAAAAATCGCTCAAGGCAGCCAAAACCGAACCTATCCTGTTACCCGCTTGGGACTATATGTTCTAACCGGCACCCACTTACGATAATAAACCAAACCGCTCCCGGCTGTGAACCGGGAGCGGTTTGGCGTTTTTGGGGGCATCGCCGATTGATTCCATCAAAGAGACCTGAACGAAAATTCAGCCGATACATCCAAATTAACGAGATATGCACAAGCCGCACCCCGCGGCGGGCGGATTCAGGCTAACCCCTACAATATCAAATATAATGCGCCCACCGGAATGTCTTTATTACCGATGAATATCACTCACATCAAAAAGTGGACCGCTCTTCCTCGCTCACAACGGCTCCATCTTTCGTAGCCATCACCGTCAGGCGTTTGCCGCGGAAACGTACCTTGAATGTCATGGAATGCCATGCGTCGGGGAGGCTTGGCGAGAATACGAGACGGTCGCCCTCTACGCGCATACCGCCGAATCCCTCCACCACGGCCAACCACGATCCGGCCATACTGGTTATGTGCAATCCCTCGCGGTTCTCGTTATTGTAATCGTCGAGATCGAGACGCGATGTGCGCAGATACATCTCCTCGGCCTTGCGGGTATCGCCTATGGCGGCGGCAAGAACGGCATGCACGCACGGAGATAGCGACGACTCGTGCACAGTGCGCGGCTCATAGAAGCGGAAGTTACGCTTTATGGTATCGACGTCGAAATCGTCGCGGAAGAAATATAGCCCCTGCAACACATCGGCCTGTTTTATGAAACAGCTTCGCAATATCCGATCCCACGACCACTTCTGATTGATAGGACGCTCGCTCGCAGGAAGATCGCAAACCAACATCTGCTTCTTGTCCATATACCCGTCCTGTTGCAGGAATATGTCGTTCTCGGCATCGTAAGGGAAATACATATTGTCGCATATCTCGCGCCAACGGGCTGTCTCCGCCTCGTAATCGAAACCCCTCTTCTCCTCTATGCGACGATAGTCGTCCGGACGCTCCGAGCGCACACGTTCGGCCGATTCGGCGGCATAACGCATGCACCAACGGGCTATGTAGAGAGTGTACCAGTTGTTGTTGACATTGTTCTCGTACTCGTTGGGCCCCGTGACGCCGAGCATGACGTACTTGCCTTTAGGCGCGGAGAAATTGACGCGTTGCGCCCAGAAACGGGCTATGGATATCAACACCTCGAGACCGTAACCGGCTATATAATCGCTATCGCCGGTGTAACGCACGTAGTTGTATATGGCGTATGCGACGGCTCCGTTACGATGTATCTCCTCGAAAGTTATCTCCCACTCGTTGTGACATTCGCTCCCGTCCACCGTCACCATCGGATAGAGTGCGGCTCCGCCGTCGAAACCGAGCTTACGGGCGTTCTCTATGGCCGCGTCGAGCTGGTTGTAACGGTAGAGAAGCAGATTGCGGGCCACCTCCCGCCCTGCCGTCGCCATATAGAACGGCAGGCAATAGGCCTCGGTGTCCCAATAGGTGCCGCCGCCGTATTTCTCGCCGGTGAAACCCTTAGGACCCACATTGAGCCGACTGTCGCGCCCGGTATATGTCTGCAACAGTTGGAAGATGCAATAGCGAATGCCCTGCTGGGCCTCGTCGTCGCCCTCTATCTCTATGTCGGCGTTATCCCATATGGAAGCCCAACCGGCTTTATGTTCCTCTGAAACGACATCGAACCCGGCAGAGGCTGCTCGGTCGGCAACCCGGGCCGCCGCTTCCGCAATATCAGATGATTCATGATTGAGCGACGAACAGATACCCACGAACTTATACAGAGTAACGCTTCCTCCGGCCTCTACCGTAACAGTAGCCGTCTCGGCGGGACACTCCGTGCGTCCGGTATCAATAAAAGAGGCACCGTCGATACGGTTCTCCATAGCCCATCCCACGACGAATCCGCTCTTTAGCGTCTGCATGACGAGGCCGCACCGCGACTGCGACACCGGACGCCAAAACTTCTCGTCGTAATTGGCATCCTCATTGCGCACATCGCCATCAATAAACGACTCTAAGGTAACTTCGGCACTCCGGTCGGGGAGGGTCACAGTGTAACGCAAAACGCCGAGCTCGGGACGCTCCATGCTTACGAACCGCAACGCCTCTATATCGACACGACGGCCCGACGGTGTAGTAAGCGACACTCTACGCAGAAGCGTACCGGTGCGCATGTCGAGCTCACGGTAGTAATCTGCTACGCGGCATACGGCAAGGTCGATACTCTCGCCTGCCACCGTCACGTCCACACCGCACCAAAACGCACTGTTGAGCATCTTGGCGAAAGACTCCGGATAGCCGTTCTTCCACCATCCCACACGCGTCTTATCCGGGTAATACACTCCGCCTATGTAATTGCCTTGCAGAGTGTCGCCCGAGAAACGCTCCTCGAAATTGGCCCGTCCGCCCATCACGCCGTTACCTATACTGAAAAGGCTCTCGCCGGCACGCGTACGCTCGGGACGGTAACGGTTCTCTATTATCTTCCACTTGTCGATGAATATATACTCATTCATGATCTATCGCTTTTTTCAAATATTCGTAATCGACCCCTTCGAGGCCGGACAACACCGCATCGGCGTGCGACAGCCTCTCTGCCGAACCTATGCCCACGCACCTCATACCCGCCGCCACGGCCGCCTCAACACCGGCCTCGGCATCCTCGAATACCACGCATCCGCCCGGTCCGGCACCTACACGCGAGGCCGCCGTAAGAAACACCTGCGGGTCGGGCTTGGCGCGCGTTATATCGTTTCCGTCCACCACGGCGTCGAACAGCGCTGTAATACCCGTCCGTCGCAATATGACCTCAGCATTGCGGCTCGACGACGCCAAAGCAGTAGCCACACCGTGACGACGAAGATCGGCAATGAAGTCAGTAACGCCGGGCAACACGTCGGAGGATGTCATGGCCGCCACATACTCGAGATACCATCCGTTCTTGACGTCGGCCATTTTTTGTTTATCAGTGTCGGTGAAACGCCCCGTCATACCGCCCGTCTCGAGCAATATGTCGAGCGAGCGCATACGGCTCACCCCTTTGAGCCTCTCGTTATCGTGCTCGGTGAACCCGAAACCCAGACCGGCTGCCAAACGACGCCAGGCCTTATAGTGAAAGCGGGCGGTGTCTACGATCACACCGTCCAGATCGAACAAACATGCGGTTATCATAGTGCTGCAATATAGATGTAAAGATAATGCTTTTACATAAATGAGAGATAACTTTTATCCCGAACAATCTTATCAATCGCAAAGCGGGCCTCTGTCGGAAAGATTTCCGCCCGCCGCAAGACACGCCGCCCCACGCAACCGTTCAGAAGGCGATCGCCGGCAGAGAAACCGGGAAAACCCGGACAGACACAAAATCATAATAATCAATCCGTTAATTTCGCCGGCCACCAAAACGACCCCATCCTGCCAATAAGATAGGCTCCCTGTTAGATATGAAGAAAAAAATCGCTACATTTGCGGCAAAATCTATAACTAATGGCACTACAATGCGGGATAGTAGGCTTGCCCAACGTAGGCAAGTCGACCCTTTTCAACTGTCTGTCCAACGCTAAAGCGCAGGCGGCCAATTTCCCTTTCTGCACCATCGAGCCCAATGTAGGGGTTATCACGGTACCCGATGAACGTCTCATAAAGCTCGCCGAAATAGACAACCCCAAGAAGGTGATACCCACCACCATAGAGATAGTCGACATTGCCGGCCTGGTGAAAGGGGCCTCGAAAGGCGAAGGATTGGGCAACAAATTTCTCGGTAACATACGCGAGACCGATGCCATAATACACGTGCTACGTTGCTTCGAGAACGACAACATCACCCACGTGGATGGCTCTATAGACCCTGTCAGAGACAAAGAGATAATAGACACCGAGCTGCAACTCAAAGACTTGGAGACGGTAGAAAGCCGCATATCGAAGGTACAGAAACAGGCCGCTACCGGCGACAAGAACGCCAAACGGCTGTTCGACATACTGTCGCGCTACAAGGAGGCGCTAATGCAAGGACGGTCGGCTCGCACCGTAGAGCTCGACAAAGAGGACCGCAAACTCACCTACGACCTGCACCTGCTCACAGAAAAACCGGTGCTCTACCTGTGTAACGTAGACGAGAAAAGCGCCGTTAACGGCAACGAACATACCCGTGCCGTAGCCGAAGCCATCGAGGGCGAGGGTGCGCAGATGCTCGTAGTGGCTGCGGCCACCGAAGCCGACATAGCCGAGCTGGAGAGCTACGAGGAGCGTCAGATGTTCCTCGAGGAGATAGGGCTCGAGGAGTCGGGCGTAAGCCGTCTTATAAAAGCGGCCTACAGACTTCTGAACTTAGAGACATACTTCACCACCGGACCAGACGAAACGCGTGCATGGACCTACACCAAAGGGACCAAAGCTCCGCAAGCCGCCGGAATAATACACACCGACTTCGAAAGAGGGTTCATAAGGGCGGAAGTCATCAAATACGACGACTACGTGTCGCTCGGCTCCGAGGCGGCATGTCGCGAAGCCGGCAAGATAGGCATAGAGGGTAAGGAGTATGTGGTTTGCGACGGCGACATCATGCACTTCAGGTTCAATGTCTGACGATACATACGCCGCAACGGCTCACCCGGACAATCCGGTGCAGAGCCTTTTCAAACACTGACGAGGGTTCCGCCACAGACGTCGTACAGAAACCCGGGCGGAAAGACCTTTTCCTCACACCCGGTGGAATAATCTCCGAAGCGAGGAAACGGTCTAATAGGAATCGACGTTTTCGATAAGACTATCGTAATGATGCGAGAAAACGTCTGTATAGAACGAATAATTTAAACGCTCTAAAATATCATGAGCCAGAGAAAAGTAAGGGTAAGATTCGCTCCGTCGCCTACTGGAGCGCTACATATAGGGGGTGTACGCACAGCCCTCTACAACTATCTGTTCGCACGTCGTAACGGCGGCGACTTCCTTTTGAGAATAGAGGATACCGACTCGGGACGATTCGTCCCCGGAGCGGAGGACTATATAATAGAATCGCTCAAATGGTGCGGCATAAAGGTAGACGAGGGTGTGTCCGTAGGAGGTCCACACGCCCCCTATCGCCAGAGCGAGCGTAAGGAGCTATACCTTAAATACGCCCTCGAGCTGGTGGAGAAAGGATGGGCCTATTACGCTTTCGACAGCGCCGAGGAGTTGGAAAACATACGCAAAGAGCACGAGGCTGCCGGCAAGACTTTCGCATACAACAGCACCGTCCGCACCGAACTGCCTACATCGCTAAGCCTCAGCGCGGAAGAGACCGCCAGACGCATATCCGAACGCAACGACTGGGTAATCCGTTTCAAGATGCCCGAGGACGAGGACGTACAGATGGACGACATAGTGCGCGGCCATGTTACTATCAATACCTCCACCCTCGACGACAAAGTTCTATACAAAGCCGCCGATCAGCTTCCCACCTACCACCTGGCCAATATAGTGGACGACCACCTCATGGAGATAACGCACGTGATACGCGGCGAGGAGTGGCTCCCGTCGCTTCCGTTGCACATATTGCTGTACCGTGCGTTCGGATGGGAAGAGACGCGCCCGCAGTTCGCGCATCTGCCACTGTTGCTCAAACCGGACGGCGGCGGCAAATTGAGCAAACGCGACGGCGACCGCCTCGGCTTTCCCGTATTCCCGCTATTATGGAAGTCGCCCGCGGGCGACATATCGCGAGGCTATAGGGAAGACGGCTATCTGCCCGAAGCGTTCGTCAACATGTTGGCGCTCATGGGCTGGAACCCCGGCGACGATCGTGAGATAATGTCTATGGACGAACTCATAGAGAGCTTCTCGCTCGAACACGTCAGCAAGGCCGGCGCCCGTTTCAATCCCGAAAAAGCACGATGGTTCAACGCCCAGTACATTAAAAAGTGCGACGACGAAAAGCTGGCCGACATTCTGGAGGCTCAACTGCACACCCACGGCATAGCCTCTACGAGAGAAAAGACAGTGAAGGTCTGCTCACTCATAAAGGAGAGAGCCGTATTGCTAACAGAACTTTACGACCTCTCGGACTTCTTCTTCACTGCTCCCGAGAGCTATGACGAAAAAGTCGTTAAGAAATTCTGGAAAAACGGCAATCCTGCGGCTGTAAAAGAGATCGCCACCCTCATAGAAAAAGCCCCCGGCACCGATGCCGCCGCCATGGAAACGCTTCTGCACGGTTACATCGAAACGAACGGCCTGCCCATGGGACAGGTAATGAACTCCCTTAGGCTCGCGCTCGTGGGACAGAGCAAAGGACCCGGCATAAACGACATAATAGAGACGCTCGGACGAGAAGAGACGGTACGCCGCCTCGAAAAAGCCGTGCAGACACTCGGAATACCGCAACCGGAACAATAATCCCGCGCTCCGTATGAGAAGATTTTTGGCGGTAGCGACGCTCGCAGCAGTGTCATTACTCTCTTGTAGCAACCCCTACCGCGGAGTTCCTGCCGATATCGCGCGTATGGCCCGCCGGTCGGTATCGAGACAGGAGCCGCAACGGGCGGTGGAGCTGCACCAGATGACCGAGAGTATCGATCCGAATCATCGTGAGGGCATGGCCTATCTGCTGGCCTACATGTCCGACGACGATCTCGCCTCCATTGACTGCTCCCTTATAAAGGAGAACATCGAATATGCCTACAAGGCACGCGACAGGTACGCATGGTGCCGCAACCTTCCCGACGGGATATTCTTCAACGAGGTGTTGCCATACTGCGTGGCCGACGAGAAACGTATGAGCTGGCGTCCGCAACTGTTCGAACTCACAAGCGACATAACCGATCCGTCGTCCGATTTACGCACGGCCGCAGACTCTCTGTGCAGTCGTCTTAAAAACCTGACCGGCGTCAGATACACCAACACGCTTCCTAAAGAGAACCTGTCGCCCACCGAGACTATGAAGCTCGGTAGCGGCGGCAGCACCGCCCTCGCCATCCTCATGGTATCGGCCTTCCGTTCGGCGGGAATACCGTCGCGCTTAGCCGGTACGCCCATGTGGTCAGAACATGACGGCCACTACAGCTGGGCCGAGGTATGGTTCGACGGAGAGTGGCACTTCGTCGACTATTTCGCCGATAGAATAGACGACACATGGTTTCTTGAAAGGGCCGGGCAGACAGAGAAGTCGGATCCCTCGCACTGGATATACGCAGCCTCTTACGCCCCCGGCAAACGACACTTCCCGCTCGCATGGAACGAGGGCTACGACGGTATTCACGCAATAGACGCCACCGACCGTTACATAAAGGAGTACAAGAGAGCCGGATTGAGCAAAAGCGACGGCATAGACGTAAACATACGCATGTACGGACACAACTCGTATCCGCCCGAGGCCGACGACAGAGTAGCCGTAAACGTACGGCTGATGCTCGGTGACAGTTGCGTGGCCAAAGGTGTCACAGCCTCCGCAGAAAGGGACGTGAACGACCGCCTGACACTCAACGCCCCCACCGAAGGCTACTACACCTTGGAATGGATGCACGACACTACAGTGGTTCGACGCATAATCAGGGTAGAAGAAGAGTCCATAGACGTGACTCTGTTCTTAGAGTGATTCTCCCCGTCTTCATCCCCGAGAGCCGGCCTTTGCATACACTTCACCCTAAAGTGAGGCGAGACATCCCGTTTCAGCCACACAGTATGTTATCACAGTTCATAACGGTGTCAATACTCTTCCCGCCACGGAAACAAGCCAGTGGCAAGAAGGCGGATATTACCCTGTTCACGAATCTTTACAAAAAAATACGAATCGAATACGTTTAACGTTTTAGCTCGTTATTCTACAGAGAAATATGCGTAATTAGCAGAAAACGAGACCTAAATGGCATGTTATTTGGGAACGATAAACGGACTTCGGTTCGAGATAAAAAGAAAAAGTGACATTATTTTTATTTATATCGCTTGTTTTATAAAAAATTTACATATCTTCGCAGTGTGAAAAAGTGAATATTTTCTATTGCCCAGGCCGGAAAACACCTGCATTAAAGCGACCGTTTCCGTTAAGCCGAAAGCAATGAAACCAAGTCGGGTAACGACACAACAAAAAGCAGAGTAATTACGTTTAAAATACAGATTACCCTCCTATAGAATAAATTATATAATATTAGTATTCAAAAATTCTTTCAATTACCCTTATCCACGGACTGGTCACGTTAACCCTCAGTGACCGGTCTTTTTTTATGCTACCTTTCGGGGGATCACAGACACATTCCGTTTTTATGTAATATATTGCCCCGGGTAGCAATACCTGTGCGAACCATCCCGAATACCGCATTCGTAACAGTCTGTATCCAAAGCTAATCCGATATAAATAAATCTAAGCGCCAACTCCCCTGCCTCGTGTAGCTTCGCTCGGACCGGAAAAGCGAAAAACATCAATTCCTGTCCCACGGGAAACCCGACGAACGAAAATAGCCGCGACACTACGTTTCAAATCGAAATAAATTAGCCGTAATATACCGGAAAAGATATGCTCGTACTGAAAAAATAGTTATATTTGTGTCGGATCGGAAGCAGGTACGCCTATTCCGCACATTGATTTTCAATGTATTATTACGATACAGACTGTATACGATGAAATTACCGCAACAAGTTAACGTGTTACTATTGGGTTCGGGCGGTCGCGAACATGCCATGGCATGGAAGATCTCCAGAAGCGAACGTATTGCAAAGTTGTACATAGCTCCCGGCAATGCGGGAACGTCGCAGTGCGGCGTCAATGTCGACATAGCTCCGACCAATTTTGCAGGGCTCAAGCAATTCGTGCTCTCGTCGCACATCAACCTTGTGGTGGTAGGTCCCGAAGAGCCCTTAGTTAAAGGCGTGCAGGACTTTTTCGCCGGCGACGCCGAGATACGCTACATCCCTGTAGTGGGCCCGTCCGCAGAGGGAGCACGTCTTGAGGGAAGCAAACAGTTCGCCAAAGACTTCATGACACGTCACGGCATTCCCACCGCCAAATACCGGTCGTTCTCAAAAGAGAACATCGGCGAAGCGGCCGATTTCATGCGCACGTTAAAACCGCCGTACGTACTCAAAGCCAACGGATTGGCCGCAGGCAAAGGTGTGCTTATCATAAACGACTTCGATGAAGCCGTATCCGAACTCGAAGCCATGATAGACGGCAAATTCGGAACTGCCGGCAATAAAGTGGTCATAGAGGAGTATCTGTCGGGCATAGAGCTATCCGTATTCGTTGCCACAGACGGCACAGGTTACAAAATACTGCCCGAAGCCAAAGACTACAAACGCATAGGCGACGGCGACACCGGCCTCAACACAGGGGGCATGGGCGCCGTATCTCCCGTACCTTTCGCGGATGCCGAGTTCCTGTCCAAGGTGGAAGAACGCATAGTAAAGCCCACCATAGAGGGGCTACGTGCCGAAAACATAACCTACAAGGGGTTCTTGTTCATAGGTCTTATGAACGTAGATGGCGACCCTTATGTCATAGAGTACAACGTACGCATGGGCGACCCCGAAACCGAGGTGGTGATGCCGCGAATAGAGAGCGACATAATCGACCTTTTCGAAGGTATAGTATATGACACTCTCAAAGACAAGGAGTTGCAAGTATCTCCCAAGACGGCGGTAACGGTGATGACCGTTTCGGGCGGTTACCCCGGCGACTACGAAAAAGGCAAAGTCATAGAGGGCTTGCAGGGCGTGGGCGGCAGGAGCATTCTGTTTCATGCCGGCACCGCACAGAATGGCGGCGACATAGTCACCTCCGGGGGCCGTGTCATATCGGTGACATCTCTCGGCGACAGCATCGAAGAAGCGGCGGCCAAATCGTACGACACGGTCAAAAGCTTCTCGTTCGAGGGGATGAACTACCGCAACGATATAGGCAAAGACCTTACGAAACAGTCTAAAGAGACCGTCAAAAAGGCGGCCAAAAGCCCGTCGCGCAAGAGTACAACCGCCAAAACCCCGACTGCCAAAACATCGTCACGCAGCACTAAAAAGAGTGCGGAAAAATAAGAAGATACAACGCCGGGGCTTCAATGTGTTACACCTGCATAAACGGCTATTTCAGGCGTCTCCTCTGACGTGTATCGAGTCCCCGATCGGTTCCGATGTACCGCGACACCTTTCATAAACCACACACTATCGGGCTAAAACGAAAATGAAATCGGATCTGACCAAACATACGCTTCTTCAAACGGTGGTCTTATTCTTCGCTTTGGCATCGGTATTTCTGTTCAGCGGCACTATAATGCCACGCCAGACCGTAACTCTGACAGGGTACACTCCTCTAATGGTGTCGATAGTAACGTTCGTCGATACAATACCTTGGCTGGCGATGGGATTGTCGTTGCTTCTCATTACGATCAACGCCTTTTTCCTTACACGCATAACGGTACGCTTTCTATCGTTTTCCGATAAGAACTATACCGCATCTCTGATCTATCTTATATTGTGCGCCGTCACATCGTCGCTAACCGGCGGTTTCGTCGTACAGAGCATAGTATTCCTTACGTTGGTATCGATCGAGACTATATTCATGTTCAACAAACGCGACGATATAGTCCGCCAGATGTTCCTCTCTTCCGCATATATCGGCATAGCCTCTATACTGTTCATACCGTCGGCTGTAGTCTTCGCAGCCATGATAACGCATCTGATAATATACAGAACGATAAACCTCAAAGGACTGTTAGCGGCGCTTACCGGGCTCGCCCTGCCATTGTTTCTCTATTGCTACGTAACATGGGTAGCGGGCGGAGCGTTCACTGCTCCGTTAGAGTGTATCCGCACCATATTCGACGAGATATTCTTGCGCCGGTCGCTCAATATCTTCGAAATGACTGTGCTTCAATACATATTCATAGCCCTCGTAGTCGGCATATCCATATACGGATTCATCCGCATGGCAATGTCGGTAAACCATGCCAACACTCTCACGGTCAGGTCGTATGTCTATTTCGTGTGTCTGTTGGCCGTTCTGGCGCTCACATTGGCGTTGGCATATAACACGCTCGACACGCTGTTACCGATGATAGCCGTCCCGCTTTCGGTGATAATATCCATGTTGTTCCGACAGGCTCCCAACCTATATGTTAAAAATGCCATAGCACTTGCATTCCTCGTACTGGCTTTAATGCTATAAATAGTGCTGTAAAAATAAGAGTCCGATTCTATTATTGGGTCACTAAAACCGGTAACTTTGACTCCGCCACACCGCCAAGTGTGCCCGCCGCAAAACAGTATGTTTTCTATCTGACTACAATAATGAAAACCCGACATTTTTCGTCAGGCCGAACGCAATGAAGCCGCAAAGGGATTACCTTACCGAAGCGAGAAGCGGTAACCAAACCCGCTAATTTTCGCCAGCCGCGAGATGCGACCCGTGAGGCGCAATATTCTTCTTGTCGGTGGTATCCCGTCTATCCGGCGTTTCGGGCCTCAACACTGCCTCTATCTCTTCGAGCGTGTAGGCGTCGTCTATGGTGTATGAACCGGAACGGGTACGTCGCAGCGAAGTGAGGTACCCGCCGCTATCGAGAGCCATACCCAAGTCGCGTGCGAAAGAGCGGATATAGGTACCCTTAGAGCATACTATATTCACAGTCACATCCGGCAACTCCATATCTGCTATCTCTGCCGAAACGATGGTTACACGCACGGGTTTCATCTCCACCTCCTCACCCTCGCGCGCATAATCGTAAGCACGCCTACCGGCTATCTGTTTGGCCGAGAATACGGGCGGCATCTGATCCTGCTCTCCCGTCATCGACTCAAGGGCACGACGTACCGCATCACCGGTTATGTGGTCGGTCGGATAGGTGGCATCCACCGGATGTTCGAGGTCGAAACTGGCGGTGGTAGCACCGAGACGTATGCCGGCGATATACTCTTTCTCCTCGGCCTGCAACGAATCTGCCTGTTTGGTGGCGCGTCCGATGCACACCACCAGCACCCCGGTGGCCAAAGGATCGAGCGTGCCGGCATGCCCCACCTTTATCTTACGGTAACCGGCCGAACGGAGCAGATAGCGTATTTTACGCACCACATCCGAAGAGGTCCAGCCGTACGGTTTATCCACCGTAAGCACGTAACCTTCGGTGAGATCCCTGTCGAGCGAAAAATCTTTCATATCAATAACCGACTAACACAAAGACCACACAACTACCGCCGTTCCCGCCACGAAGCAATAGAGAGCGAACCACCCGAGCCCCCCTCTGTTTACTATGCGTATCATGAACCTACAAGCCGCCATACCTACAAGGAACGACGACAAAAAACCTCCCACGAGCACTCCGGCCGATAGGCTCTCCCCGCCGAGGTCGCCACCGATCAGGTCGAGCATATTCATGCCTATGATGGGTATGAGCACCATAAGGAACGAAAACTTAGACACCTCCTCACGTCTGTCGCCCAACAAAAGGCCGGTCGATATTGTGGTACCCGAGCGCGAAAGCCCCGGCAACACCGCCACAGCCTGACCTATGCCTATTATGAAGGCGTCGCGATAGCTTATCATGCGCCCCTCCAAGCGTCTGCGGGAGGCGAAAAGCAGAAGCAACGACGTTATGAGCAACATACACCCCACGAACAACAATCCGCCGCCGAAAAGACTCTCTATATCGTCCTTGAAAAAGAGCCCCACTATGAGTATGGGTACCAAAGATACGGCTATTTTGAGCATATATTCGGTCTCGGGATTCATCTCGAAACGGAACAAGCCGCGCAAAAGCCGCCATATCTGATGACGGAAAACAACTATGGTACTCAAAACGGTACCGCCGTGGAGCACTATGGAGAAAGCGAGATTGTCTTCGCTCTCCACATCGAGTATGTGACTCAATATCTCCAAATGTCCGCTACTGCTGACGGGAAGAAATTCGGTCAATCCCTGAAGGATGCCGAGCAATATGGCGTCTATCAATGACATGCTTATCTTTTTTCAGTACGTTTCATTATGCCGTAGCCTATAAACACGAAGCCGCCTATCACCACCAGAGGGGCGAGAGTTATGCGCCTGAAGCTGAAAAGCTCGTCGCCGGTGAACACGCTGCCCGGATCGGGACTTCCGCCCCCGCTCATCAACATAAAACCCACGATTATCACAGCCAAACCTATCAGAACCAATATATAGTTCTTCTTGGTAAAGGCCATTTTAGCCTCTCTCTCGGGCGACAATGCGCCCTTTTTAGCGGTACTTTTTTTCATATCTGTCAATATACGTATAGCGAAGTGTTGTCGATATTAAGATAGCGGCGCAACGCCAAAGCGGTAGAGGCCAAGCATATAGCCACGCCTACAACCATGACCGACCCGTAAAGCAGGGCCAACATACGCAGATCGTCCATAGTGAAAGGCAATTCGGGAGAGAAGTGATCCACGGCCATTATGACTCCCGTGAGCAACACCCACGCCGTAACTCCCGCCGACAACCCCTGATACATAGCCTCACGCATGAACGGAGCACGGATGAACTTATCGGTAGCCCCTACCAGACGCATAGTCTTGATAAGGAAACGTTTGCTATGTATAACCATGCGGATGGTATTGCCTATCAATATCACGCTCACCACGAGCAACGCGAGCAAGAAAGAGGCCGCTATTATACGGACCTTATAGACGTTACGGCTGACCTGCTCCAGCACCTCGCTCTGGCACAGCACCTCGCTCACCCCGTCGTAGCCTCCCAAAACCGATGCCATCTTCGACGGCTCCACCCGGTTTTCGTAGTCGTCTTTGAGATAAACATCGAACGAGGCCGGCAGAGGATTATCGTCGAGGAACACGCGCAGGTCCTCTCCGGCATAGGCGCGAAACTCTGCCGCAGCCTGCTCCTTAGTGGTATATTCCACCTTCGCCACCCCCTCGGTAGCGGCGATCTTCCCTTGCAACGCCTTTATCTTTTCCTCGCCGAGCCCCTCTTTCACCAACAACGTCACGCACATGTCGCCCATGAGACGTTCCGACGCCCGAGCCATATTTATGACGGTGTAGGCGATGATTCCCAACAGAAAAAGTATCATCGAAACGCTTAAGGTCGATATGTAGTAGGCGCTCTTTACCGATCGGGTTGCCATATCTTATGCCGTTTGTTCGTTAGACCCTCTCGCTTTAAACACGCACAGCGCCAGAGACAATAGCGTGCCTAGCAATATGATAGCCGAGCTGGCCGCAGTGACCCCCTTTAGAAGACCGAAATGCGGAGCGGCGAACGAGAAGACTATCTCGTGCTCTCCGGCAGGCACTTCAAGGGCGCGGAGGATATAATCGGCACGCATCACCGGCACCTCGGCACCGTCTATGGTGGCCCTCCAGCCTCTCGGATAGTATATCTCGGAAAATACCGCCAAAGCGTCGGACGATGTGCTGGCCTTGTATGTCAACCTATTGGCACGCCAGTCGGTAAGCTCCACAACAGACGACGAATCGGCATGCAACGACTCCACCTCACGCATGAAACGCTTGTCGACCACCGCCGTAACGGCCGGATCTATCGCAGCTATGGCATCGAGCTCCTCATTGGCATTGTCTACTATAACCACATCCTCCACAAACCATGCGTTACCCAAAGCCCCGTCGTTATAACGGGCCTCCGGCTCACCGTTCTCGCCACGCTGTATGAAATATTTGGTATTGAGCATGTCGAAGCCCTTGAGATCGCCACCGGCTAAGTATCTGTCGGCGAACTCCTGATAACGGCGCAACTTGGCGGCATGATAACCGCCCACCGACTTGTGGAAATACGAGGCGGTAGCATCCGCAAAGGTGCTTACCGTAAGGTTGGCGACACGGAAGTCGGGATCGGGATCGGACATTATGATACGGTCGGCCTCGCTGGGAGCCACCCCTACGGCTTCTTTGCGGGCTACGAACTTGTCGTAATCGAGATACCTCTTGTCTACCGGTATCATATCCAAGAGCACCAGCGCCGACAAAGCCACCGCAGTAACGCCCGCTGTCAGCTTGCCTCTATTGCTCATAGAGACGAAACCAGCCGTAAAAACGATCAGCACCAACGAGCGGAAAGCATCCGTCCTCATAAGCGAAGCCCTCTCGTCGCGCATTGCCGCAAGTATGTCGTCCGGCAGCCCCATTGCGGTATCGTACTCTCCGGAAAAATCGAGAAAAGAACCGCCCAAAACTATGAAAAACAGAGCTATGCCGCCGGTGATAAAAAGACTGTATCTTATGGCCCGCCCTACCTTGAGACGCGCTTCCGGGCTCTGCGCACCCATCACCTCGCGTACACCGAGCATGGCCAACAACGGCACGCTCCACTGCACTATGACCAGTATCATCGACACAGTTCGGAACTTATCGTACGCCGGAACATAGTCGATAAAAAGATCGGTAAGCCACATGAAATTCTTACCCCACGCGAGCATCACGGCCAAAAGAGTGACCCCGGCGAGCCACCATTTGACGCTCCCTTTCAGCAAGAACAGCCCCATTACGGCGAGGAAAATAATTACCGCACCTATATATACGGGCCCCGAAGTCATCGGTTGCGGCCCCCAATAACCGGGCAGATGCGTGGCCAACGACGAGGCATTATACGGCCTCAATGCCTCGGCCACTTTGCCGCCATCGCTGAATCCGCCGCTACTTGTACCTCCCATCAAATTGGGGATCAGCAGATTGAATGTTTCGACCTTGCCGTAGCTCCACGCCGTAATATAGTCGCGATCGAGCCCGTCGGTACGATTAGCCGTCTCCGCGTCAGAGACCTTAAGCTCCGTAGCCGAACGTGTCGACTCTTTGGAGTAATCGTTTATATAATAGAGCTGCACTATGTTGGACCCTACGGCCAGAATTCCCGCTACGACCAACACAGCCGTCCTTACGGCGAACCTCTTGAGCGTCTTGCTCTTTATCGCCTCATAGAGCATAGCCGCTACCAGCCCCACCAACACGAAGAGGAAATAATAGCTTATCTGCGGGTGGGAACAGCTGATCTCCACAGACCCGAAGAACGCGGCCAACGAAGCGCCCAACCACAGGTTGCGCCTATATGCAAGAAAGACGGCCCCGACCATAGGCGCCGCCCACGCCATAGCCATAAGTTTGGTGATATGGCCCGCTTCGAATATTATTATGAAATAAGAAGACAAGCCGTATGCCAACGAACCGGATATGGCCACCCACGGGTCGACCCCGAATATAAGCAACATGAGGTAGAACCCGGCCATAAGCACGAAATAGAACCCCGCCGGCTTCCCGAGAAAATAGAACAGGTCGCCGGTGTGTTTGACTAAGCGACCGTCGTAGTTCATGTCTATGAGATAGGCGGGCATACCTGAGAACATATTGGGCGCCCATTGGGGATGCTCGCCGTATGCCTCCTTGTGGGCCTCTATTCCGCCTTTCATACCTTGCGCCTGTATCTCGTCGCCCTGACGCACCACACGCCCCTCGTATTGCGGAGCGAAATAGATCATCGACACTATGGCGAAAACCGCGAGAGCCACTATATGGGGCAAAGCCTTTCTGAACATATACTATAACTTTTACGTAAACCGTACTTTCGCCTCGAAAACCGAACATATTCCGATCGAAGAAGTGAAAAAACGCACACCGAAACGAACCGGAAACAATCCGCCGAAACACTACCGTGACGAAGTTTACGCAAACAAAGCGGAGCACCTCGTCGAGCCGGTTGCGATTATCTTTGCAAAGATAATAAAATTAGGCTCCTGTCACAATTTTACACTAAATACGCATTGTTATCGCGGATCGGATTACCGAAAGCAAGCCACCACCACGAATAAGCGTCTCACAAATACCCGGCCCCGAGCCATGCGAATGGCATCAAACGCTCTGTGCGTCATGTGTACTGGAACGATCCGCACACGTTCACCGCAGGTCTACGCCCCGTGTAAACATCGCGAACCTATGCACCGTTTCCCTCAACTGCAATATATTCGAGACGAGACACTCTCCCACCCTATCGGGCATGACATATATTCGCTATCTTTGCACGGGAGAGATACCGTTTTTTAGTTTCGTTGGCATCTATCCGCTCTATAACATCGCCTGCTATGGACATCGACGAACTCTTTTTAGAATACAAAGCCTATCTGATGCTGGAGAAGCGTCTGTCGGCCAACACCATAGAGGCATACATGCGCGATGTGAGAGCTTTCCGCGACCATGTGACAGAAAAATGCGGAAGTTTCGACCCTACAGCCATAACCTACAAAGAGGTAGAGGATTTCATAGCCGACCTGTCGGAGACGGGGGCCGGAAGCCGTTCGGTAGCGCGCACCATAAGCGGGATCAAAAGTTTTTTCGGGTGGCTCTACGTCTACGACAAAATAGATAATCTGCCCACGGAGCTGGTAGAGGCTCCCAAAATAGGTCGCAAAATACCCGATTACCTTACCGAAAACGAGGTGGAACGCATGTTTGCAGCCATAGATCTGTCGCTTGAGGAGGGACACCGCAACAGGGCCATATTGGAGGTGATGTACAGTTGCGGACTCCGCGTAAGCGAGGTGGTATCGCTACGCATAACAGACCTGTTCTTCGACGACGGATATTTGCGCGTCATAGGCAAAGGCGACAAAGAACGCCTCGTGCCCGTATCCGACGAACTGATAAAGCAGGTAGCCATATACCGTGAAATACGCGCCTCCGTGAGGGTAGAGAGCCGTTATGCCGACTATCTGTTCCTCGGTAGACACGGCAGACCGCTCAGCCGCGTAATGATCTTCAACATAGTGAAACGGACGGCCGCCGATGCCGGCATAACCAAAACGGTAAGCCCGCACACCCTGCGTCACACCTTCGCCACTCATGCCCTGACCAGCGGCGTGGACGCCAAGAC
>CAJURV010000038.1 GCA_910588925.1 uncultured Rikenellaceae bacterium | reverse complement strand
ATCGACGATTTTTGAGGTCTAAAAAGTCTCGGCGCCCTGCGGTCTGCGGTTGTGTGCGAGGGATAGCATGCCTGCGACTTGCGGTTAATGCGCATTTCTTTGGGTGTGGAGTGATAGTGTTTGCTCGCCATCAGCTATTCCAACCTCTGTCGGGTTAATCCGTGTAATTATCGCGGAGCGGCACCCCGTGCCGCAGGAATAAGGTTAAGTTAATGCGCATACCTTTATTACGTTTTGTAGCGTTCCCGCCCCGCCAGCCACCTAACAACGCATCAACCTTTCTGTCACGAATCCGTAACGACTACATGAAACCTGTTCATGGCGCATAACGCACGTGAAGTGCTCACCGTTATTTCATCGGCTTCACTTCATATCGTGCACTTCAAAAGGGGCTGTGCCCCCTCGTTTTGGTTACTTTGTCGAGTGACAAAGTAACTCCCCCGGAAGGGCCTGCCGGGAGGCTCCCCATGAAACCCCACCGGAGGCAGTATCGTAGAGATAGAGGGGGTGTGATTATGTAAATCACACCCCCTCTATCTCTACGATACTGCCTCCGCTAGGACCCGGAACCACCTTTATTCGCGTGGCTATACGTTCCGACAATTCGGGCACATGCGATATCACTCCTATCTTACGTCCGCTCACGTGCAGACGTTCGAGTGCGTCGATAGCGGTTCTCATGGTATCGGCGTCGAGCGAGCCGAAACCCTCGTCTATGAATAGCGACTCCACCCTCATGTCTCCCCCCGATAGCGACGATAGCCCGAGAGCCAACGACAGCGACACAAGGAAAGATTCGCCACCCGAAAGCGAGTTGACGGGACGTGTCTGGTCGAGCATGTCTCGGTCTACCACCTCGAGCAACAGGGTGTCGGGAATGCGTCGCAAACGATAACGGCTGGTAAGACCCGCAAGATGTATATTACTGAATGACAGCAACGTTTCAAGCGTGTACCCCTGAGCTATCGATTTGAATTTATCGCCTGTAGCCGACCCGAACAACTCGTTGAGCCTCCTCCAGTCCTCCGAAACGACACGCAACTGCTCCGCCTTACGCGCCGTAGTCTCCATCCTCTCCCGGTTACGACGGTCGGCGTCCAACGCTACAGCTATCTCGGTACGCCGTTTATCGAACGCCGAGAGACGTTCGCCTTCCGCCCTCAACAACTCGCCCAACACCTCCTCCGTATCGTCAGGGGCGGGACGGGAAGGTGCCTCGAGATGCAAGGCGAGTGTGCGGTGACGCTCGCTCAACGTAGCCTGTCCCGACGTGACACGCGCACGCATGGCGTCGAGCTCCCTTTTCTCGCCGGCGAGCCAACGGCTGTCGTGCGACAGCAGATCCGTTATCTCGCGTTTGGTTATGCCCCGCTGGTCTATCCATGCCGTCACCTGCGCCGAAAGGGTGGCATGATGCTGGCTAAGGGTGTCATGCTCTTGTAGCAGATGGGCCGATATCTTACCGGTGGCTTCAATATCGCTCTTTAAGGAGGCATGCTTGTCCTTGGCGCTACGAAGCGCCTTTTCGGCCTGCGAACGTGCCGCGGCCATCTCGCGTTCCTTGTCGGCGACGCTGGCTCCGCCGAGCATAACGGCACGTTTTAACTCCATGTCGCCTAGCTCTTTACGACCTCTGCTTATGTCGTCCGTCATAGCGGCTATCTCCGACCTACGCTCTTCGAGAGCGGCTCTCTCCTGCGATACGATACTTTCCAACTCACGAATGAACATCGTATCGTGACGGGAATTCCCGCACACAGGACATGGCACCCCATCGTCGAGAAGCTCCCGCAACGTGTCGATATGATCGTGCAACCTCTCCGTGACCTCTCCGTAACGGGGCGGCAACGACGAAACGGCCTCTGTAGCTACAAGGGCGTCCATCTTCCTTATGGTCTCGCACATGCGCTTCTCCGTCTCGTCCATACTCTTGCCGAGAGTTCGGAGCATTGCCGTTTTGCCCTGCAGCACCTCACTCGCAACCTTTATATCGGTGTCGGCGGCACGAGCCTTTTCTATCTCCGGGGCCAATATCCCGCACTCTTTCTCATGCCGTGACAACGCTTCGGCACATTTTCGCTCCTCCTCTTCAGCCGATGGCAATGTCTCTTTTAGTCTGCGCAAGGCATCGTCGTTGCGCGCCCGGGCCTCATCGTTGGCACGCAGCTGCTCGTGAGCCCGTTTAAGCATATTGAAAGGATCGCGTATCTCCTGCACGCTCTCTATGCGCTCAATGAGACGATAACGCTCCGAAGCGGCCGCCACCGCTCCTGTCGCCGTGTCGAGCTCTTTCTGCGCGGCCGCTATCTCGCTGTCGAGCTCCCGGCGACGCTCCATCCACCGCAGCTTCTCCGAGGCGAGTGCGCGACTTTCGGTTATCCGCTCTATGGCAGAGGCTACCTCGTGCTCCTCGGCACCCAAAGCCGCCGTCTGTTCGTCGGTAAGGAGAGTTATGTCGCGAGTCTGCTCCTCGAGTATGCGAAGCTCCTGCTCGGTGGTACGACAATGTTGATATATGGCGACGGATATGCGCGAATATATATCGGTGCCGGTGAGTTTTTCCAGCAACTCGGCCTTCTCTTTCTGACCAGCACGCAGGAAGGTGGCGAAATCGCCCTGCGCCAGCATTACGGCACGGGTAAACTGATCGAACGTAAGCCCTATCAGCTCCGATATTCTGGCTAGCAACTCACGCTTACGTCCCGGTTCGTCCCTGTTTTCCGAGATGTTGCGCAATGTAGTCTCGCTATCGCGCAACGCCCCGTCGGCACGTCCGCGGGCCCGCCGGCACGACCAACGCGCCCTGTAACGCTCCCCGCCGAGCGATATGAAATCGACCTCGGCATAACAGTCTGCACAACCCTTGCGCATGATCATGCGACCGTCGCGCAGGCTTATCCCCTCATACACCTTGACATTCTCACCGGCACGTCCGCGTGGCGTCTGGTCGAAGAGGGCGAGACATACGGCGTCGAGAATGGTCGACTTGCCGGACCCGGTACGCCCCGTTATGGTGTATATGCCCGCAGAACGCAACGGCTCCGCGGTGAAGTCTATCTCGAAATCGCCCTCCAACGACGCCAGATTGCGTCCTCTTATAGCCTCTATCTTCATGCGGTTATTGTTGTTGTGCCTCGGCGATGGCCTGACCGAGCAGATTTTGCATACCCTCGGACATGTCGCCGCCGTAACGACGCCTGAATATCTCGAGAGCCATCTCCATAGGGCTTATCCTTTGCAGATCGGGCGACACTACGGCATCGGCATCGGCGCACCCCGTGGCTACAGCCTCTATGCGCGTGAGACGTACGCTCCGACCGGCCAAAGCCTCCTCTATACGACGGCGTAACTCGGGCTCCGGAGCCGACACCGACACCCTCATCTCCACGTACGGCGATTCCGCACCGACTTCGCCCTCGGGGAGCGAACGCAGCTTCTCCAGCATGCCGTCGAAATCGTCTGCATCGGCCGTAACTCTCACAAGAGAGGCGGTCTGCTCTATAGGTATAAGCTCTATGCGTCGCGTGGCGTCGGAAAATATCGTTTTGTCGTCGGGTACCGTATCTTCTGCCGCATCGTGTTTTGCGCCCTTTCCCGAAAACCTCTCGCCAGCCTCGGCTATCTCTACATAACACAGGCTCTTGACCGAGCCGCGTTCGGCGAACGACATGGGCAATGGCGACCCGGCAAAACGTACGTCGTCGCGCCCCGCCACCCGCTGGGCCTTGTGGAGATGTCCGAGAGCCGTGTATGCCGTACGTGCATCGAACATGTCGGAGCCTACGCACTCCAGCCCACCGGTTATGCTACGCTCGTTACGGTCGTCTTCCGAGAGCGCCGCACCGGCAGTCTGCATGTGGCCCATGGCTATAACGGGGATAGTACCCTCCGGATCGATAGTGCGTACATGATCGTACACCCCTTTGTAAAATAGGGCGATGCTCTCGCTGTAAGTGTCGGCCTCCGGATAGTCGCCCGCACGCAGATACGGCACGGCGAGGCAATAGGCCACAGTGCGACCGTCGCGCGTAACAGGCACCGCATGACGTCCGTAATCGGGCGTGCCGTCCTCTTTGCGGCGGACAGTGCCCCGCGTTATCACGTTTATGCTCTCCAACACCGGATGGGGCGCCTCCAGACGGGCCCCGGAATCGTGATTGCCTGCTATAGCTATCACCTGCATATCTCTATTGTCGGCCGTTATATCGCGCAGAAAACCGTAGTACAACCTCATAGCCTCGGCCGACGGATTGGAGGTGTCGAAAATGTCTCCGGATATCAACAACAGGTCGACCTCCCGTTCGCATACGACACGCCTCAGATCGCGCAGGAATATCTCATGCTCGCGGATGCGGTCGTAACCGAAAAAGGTCTGTCCCAAATGCCAGTCGGCCGTATGGATGAGTTTTATCATGGTATTATCGGGGCATGAACCCCATTTATTTCAAGGATACGACAACCTCGACTTCGTACCCCACAAACATTAAACGCCGCAATCTCCTACCCAGTATACCGTATCGCCGCACAACACCATCGTCGCATCGCCGCCGTCTCTCACTCCGAGCCTCTTTCGAACCTCCTCCACGCTCATGTGAAAGTCGCGTTTTATTAGGGTGACACCAGCTATCCCGCGTTCCTTGAGCGCCTTCTTCAACACTTTAGGCTTGAACGGCATACACTCCGTTATCTTATAGCTCCGAAGCGCACGCCACGGCGACGGCTCGCGACTCAGTATCACCCCTGCGGGCGAAGTCAGCGCAGCCCCTTCAATCCTTGCGGCTATGGCCTGCACAGTACGGCTTGCGACGAACGCCGCATCCGGGAGCAGGAGATATTCGTAAGGGCAACGCAATGCCGAACCGACGGCCCCACCACCGCAAATATCCTCTTTAGAGGCCATCGTGCAACCACTGTTCTTCGCGGCTTTCAGCTCATCCGATGTAAAATCGTAACGCTCTATCTCCCCACGCGATATCACGGTAACATAACGAGACGGGCATGTTCCGTCGACATCAGGAGTCAGTTCTATCACCACCTCTTTGCACTCGCCATCCACCGATACGGTCTCTGTTTCGACCCTGCCGTAAGCGCCCAAAATACGTTCGGGCTCCTCCACGTCGAACAACGGCGAGGCTTTTATGACAATACGGTCTGCCAACTCCGCGAGCCGTGGAGCCATGGCGGTCACGTCGGGTGAACAATCCTGCAACAGGAACATGCGGCGTCTCTCGTCACGACGGGCGGGATCGACATATACCACGTCGAAACGCTCCGTAAGCGTACGGACATATTCGGCGCTGTCGGCACATACCACCTCTATGTTATCGCATCCGAGCAGGCCGAAATTGTAACGTGCCGTATCGGCGAGCAATTCGTCGCGTTCCACGGTCACCACCCTGTCGAAATTACGGCTCAGGCAATAGGCGTCGCACCCGAGACCGCACGTCAGGTCGAGAACCTGCCTGCCGCTATAACGCCTCGACGACCCTGTGGCCTGACTGCTGCTCTGCTCGAAGCTCACCTCCGGGATAATGCACCTTGCGGCGTAATAATCCGGCAACTTGGTGCGGCACCTGTCGAGCAACTTCACCTGCGTACACACGGCGGCGGGAATACCGGCGAGAGCCATCTCGAGCGGATCGTCGCCGAGGTGGCTCTCTATCATTGACCGGGCCTCGCTTGTCGACAGATATTCGAACTCGGCGCGTGTCATGCCAGAGGCTTTTTATCGGGTATTATCTCGGCGGCCAGCTCTGTCATAAGGCGGTAGGCCTCGTCGTAATCGTTGGCTATCCTGCCGTCGAGTATAGCGTCTTTAATGGCGTTTTTGATCTGCCCCACGGCGGAGCACGGCTCTATGCCGTAGGTACGCATAATCAGCTCGCCCGATATGGGGGGCTGGAAATTGCGTATGCGGTCTTTCTCCTCTATCTGTCGCATCTTGCTCTCCACCGTGTCGAAATTGCGCAGATAGCGGGCCACCTTACGGTCGTCGCCGCTGGTAATGTCGGCGCGACACAAAGTCATGAGCGGCTCTATATCGTCGCCGGCGTCGAATAGCAACCGCCTCACCGCTGAGTCGGTCACCTCGTCCTCCACGAGCGCGATGGGACGAAGATGCAGAAGCACCATCTTCTCCACGAAGCGCATCTTATGATCGAGAGGTAGCCTCCATGCCTTGAATATGCCTTTCACCATACGCGCACCGACGAACTCGTGATTATGGAATGTCCAACCCACACGATCGTCCCACGACTTGGTGCGCGGCTTGGCTATATCGTGCAGCAGGGCGGCCCACCGCAACCACTCGTCGCCACCGGCCGCCGCCACGTTGTCGAGCACCTTGAGCGTGTGGACGAAATTATCCTTATGGGCGCGTCCGCCACGCTTCTCCACACCTTTGAGACGGTAGAGATCGGGATATACCAGCTCTAACAGACCAGTTTTGTCGAAAAGGAAAAAACCGCGCGACGGACGTTGCGACATTATTATCTTTTCGGTCTCGGCGGTGATCCGCTCCCGCGATATGATGGCTATGCGCTCGCGGTTGCGACGTATGGCCTCGATACATTCGGCGGTGACTGTCATGCCCAACTGGGTTGCGAACCTTATGGCGCGCACCATGCGCAACGGGTCGTCGGAAAATGTGGTGTCGGGATCGAGAGGGGTGCGTATGATGCCCGCCTTCAGATCGTCGATACCTCCGAACGGGTCGACCAACTCGCCGAAGTCATCTTCATTGAGCGAAAAGGCCATGGCATTGATAGTGAAATCGCGTCTGTTCTGATCGTCCTCGAGTGTGCCGTCCTCCACCACGGGCTTACGCGAGTCGGCCCGGTACGACTCTTTGCGCGCGCCGACGAACTCTATCTCGAGCCCGCGGTAACGCAACATGGCGGTACCGAAATTCTTGAACGTGGATACCTTTACGCCCAAACGCTCGCCCAGACGCTCGGCCACCTGCACGCCGCTACCGGTCACCACCACGTCTATATCGCAACAAGGGCGGCCCAAGAAGTGGTCGCGTACGAATCCGCCTATGACGTATGCACGGGCGCCGCATTCCGCCGCCGTACGGCCTATCAGCCCGAATACGGGATTATCCAAAGGTGCGGCCATCTATCGGAGCTCTCTCAGATAAAGACGTACGGTATTTTCCAAGCCGAGATAGAGAGCGTCGCAGATGAGCGCATGGCCTATCGACACCTCGTCGAGTCCCGCTATATGATCCGCGAAGTAACGCAGGTTCTCGAGGCTCAGATCGTGTCCTGCATTGATACCCAGCCCCATGCGGACGGCTTCGGCGGCCGTAGAGGCATAGGGGGCTATGGCGGCCTGCGGGTCTATTGCATATCCGCGGGCATACCCTTCGGTATATAGCTCTATGCGATCGGTGCCCGTATCCGCCGCGTACGGCACCATGGCGGGATCGGGGTTGAGAAAAACGGAGGTGCGTATCCCCTCGCTCTTGAACGTGGAGACGATCTGCTTCAACATCCGCCCGTTGGCGCGCGCGTCCCATCCGGCATCGGAGGTGATGGCGTCAGGGGCGTCGGGGACGAGGGTCACCTGTGCAGGATGCACCTGGCACACCAAATCTATGAACTCGCGCGATGGGTAACCCTCTATATTGAACTCCACCGAGAGTATGCGGCTAAGCTCGCGCACATCGTCGTATCTGATGTGTCGCCCGTCAGGACGCGGGTGTACAGTGATACCCTCCGCGCCGAAACGCTGGCAGTCGAGGGCCGCTTTGGTAACCGATGGCATGTCTCCGCCGCGCGAATTGCGCAAGGTGGCTATCTTGTTGATGTTTACGCTTAATCTTGTCATTGCCCGTGTTATTGAGAACTTTTCTTAATCATCTGCAAATTTAATCAAAAGACAATAAATGCACGGCCGTTATAGTTAATATAGACGAAAAATATGCTAATTTTGACCCGAACAGACACTATCACATTATGAATATTGCGGTTTACACCCGTTCGGAACGTTATCTGGATTGCCGGTTGCTCGCCGAGCTAGAGGCGGCTGCGGCCGAATGCGGTTGCAGGTTGTTTTTCGGGCGCGATTACGCCGACACCGTAACATGTTCCTCTTTCCCGCATATTTACGACACACTGTCGGCACTTCCGGAGGAGGTCGACTTTATAATATCGCTCGGCGGCGACGGCACGTTTCTTTCGTGCGTGGCCGAGTTGCGCGGTGCAACAGTCCCCATACTCGGGATCAACAGCGGACGTCTCGGTTTTCTCTCGTCGGTGGATGCCTCGTCGCTCCGTGAGGCGTTGGGACGCATGGTGTCGGGCGACTACACCATAGAGGAACACATGATGCTGGAGGTGGACGGCCGCTTCGACAAAGAGGCCTGCTTCCCTCACGCATTCAACGAATTCACCATAAAAAGCGGCGTCGGTCTCATGACGGTTTCGCTCTCCATAGACGGCCTCGAAGTGGCCGACTACTCGGCGGACGGGCTGATAATATCGACCCCCACCGGCTCCACGGCCTACAGCATGAGCGTGGGAGGCCCCATAGTGTCGCCCGAGTGCGAGGCTTTCATAATCAACCCCATAGCTCCTCACAACCTGACCATGCGGCCGTTGATAGTGGGAGCATCGTCGGCGATGGAACTTACCGTGACCGCACGCGGCGAGGGAGCCACGGCCACGCTCGACAACAGATCGTTCGCAGCCGGATCGGGAGACCGTTTCACACTGAGACGTTCTCCGCGAAAGGCTTCGGTTGTCAAGTTCAGCGATTGTTCGTTCTACTCCACGCTAAGGCGCAAACTTATGTGGGGAACGAATATAATATGACGGCCGGCTACCTGAAGAGGAGCGAAAATATCATTATCGGGCGACAGGCAACCTTTGCGTTTCGACACGTTCAGCCGCACGATAAGACTCACAGCCAATCGGTTCCGGATAGGTTCCGCCCATATTTACGTAATACGTAACCGTCTCCTAAGCGAACGCGTATTCAGCGTAAAATTGTTTATGATAGCTAATTTATTATATTTGCATTTTTAAAGCCGCCTTGCACGGCTCGAACTTTAACGATATGGAAAACGGCATACGCCATGTGGCGGTCATAATGGACGGCAACGGTCGCTGGGCCACCTCGCGCGGCTTGGAACGCATAGAGGGGCACTATCGCGGCGTGGAGGCGGTACGCCATGCCATAAACGCCGCCTTGAAGGCCGGCATAGAGTACCTTACCATATATGCCTTCTCCAAAGAGAACTGGGGACGCCGGAAAGACGAGGTGAACGGCCTTATGGAGCTATTTTGCAAAACCATATCGTTGGAGGTGCCGTCATTGATAGAAAAGGGGGTGAGAGTACGCTTCCTGTGCGACAGGGTCGGTCTCTCGGAAGATGTCGTCGGCTCGCTCGACTATTGCGAAAGCAAGACGGGGCATTGCGAGCGCATGACCCTACTGGTGGCACTCAACTACGGAGCCCGGGACGAGATCGTATCCGCCGTAAAGGCCATCGCGGCGAAAGCGGCCGGCGGCGAGGTGTCGCCCTCCGATATAGACGAGAAGATGTTGGAAAGTTGCCTCTACACGGCGGCGATACCCGATCCCGACCTTATAATCCGCACCAGCGGCGAACAGAGGTTGAGCAACTTTCTTTTATGGCAGGCTGCCTACAGCGAATTCTACTTCACTCCGGTGCTGTGGCCCGACTTCACAGAGGAGAGTTTCCGCGAGGCGTTGTGCGAATTCGGAAGACGTAAGAGAAGGTTCGGTAAGACGGAGTAAAAAACAGTATAGATGAATAGAATAAAAGCCCTCTTGGTTGTGATGCTATCGATAGTTGCGCTATCGGGCCACGGACAGTTCAGAGATACGGTCGATACGGTTCTGCCGGCATTGGATTACGAGACTCCGCGTAAATACAATATAAAGGACATCAAGGTCACCGGCGTCAACCACATCAGTCCCGAGCTTATAATCAACGCCTGCGGGCTTCATCGCGGCGACAGCCTCTATCTTCCGGGCGACTATATCTCCAACGCCCTGCAACTGTTGTGGAGCCAGCGTTACTACTCTAACGTACGCGCCATAGTACAGATAGAGGGCGACGACATCTATCTGGAGATCGCTCTCAAGGAGCGTCCGCGCGTATCGGTATGGAACATCGAGGGGGTCAAGAACGGAGAGAAGTCGGAGATACTCAAGCGTCTCAAACTGAAAGAACGCACGGAGCTATCGGACTACGCGCTCAAAAACTCCACCGACATAATCAGGCGCTATCTTGCCGAGAAAGGCTACCTTAACGCCGAGATAGCCGTGCGTCAGGAAAACGACTCGCTTCTCGACAACTTCGTGATAGTCACTTTCGACATAGACAAGAAAAGCAAGGTAAAAATAGGCGAGGTAAGAATAGAGGGGGCGGAGAATATTCCCGAGAAGAAGCTCAAGACGGCCATGAAGAAGACCCGCGAAAAGAGCCTCGTCAACCTGTTCAAATCGGCCAAATTCAACCGAAGCGAGTACGAAGACAACTCCAAGAGGGAGCTTATAGACTACATGCAGGGGCGCGGTTATCGCGACGCGGCGATCGTTTCGGACACCATCTACGATATAAACGACAAACGCATAGGCATAAAGCTCAAGGTAGACGAGGGCAAGAAATACTACTACCGTAACATATCGTGGGTGGGAAACACCAAATACACCAACGAGTATCTCGACATGCTCCTGGGCGTGAAGAAAGGCGACGTCTACGACAAGAAGAACATGGAGAGCCGCTTGGGATTGGGCATAGACGGAAGCAAGGCCGTGATGAGCGGCGCCACCACGGTATCGTCCATATACCAGAACGACGGTCACCTCACATTCTCGTTGGAGCCGGTAGAGACAGTGGTGGCAGGCGACTCGATCGACATAGAGCTACGCATGGTGGAGGGCAAGCAGTTCACCGTCAACGACGTCATAATAGCCGGCAACAACCGCACCAACGACCGCGTGGTACGACGCGAGCTATACGTACGCCCCGGCGAGCTATACGACCAGTCTATGCTTATCAACACACTCAACGTGATAGGCTCGCTCAACCACTTCAACCCAGAAGCCATAGTACCGGATATAATACCTGTGAGCGACGAACTCGTAGATATACGTTTCGACCTCGAGGAGCAACATTCTGACGAATTCGAGATCTCCGGCGGCTGGGGCGGCGGCATGTTCGTGGCCTCTGTGGGGGTGTCGTTCAACAACGTGTCGATGCGTAAGTTCTTCGATCGTCACGCATGGCGGCCATATCCTTCCGGCGACAACCAACAGCTCCGTTTCAACGTTCAGAGCAACGGCGTCTATTATCAGGCCGTTTCTGTCAGCTTCGTGGAGCCGTGGCTCGGCGGTAAGAAACCCAACCCGTTCTCGGTATCGGTATATTTCTCTTCGGAGTCGGACGCCACCTATTTCAACAAACACAGCAACAACCGTTTCCGCACCATAGGCGCCTCGGTGGGCTTGGGTAAGCGTCTGGCATGGCCCGACCCATACTTCCAGATAATGGGCGAGCTATCGTATCAGGCCTACAAGATGAAAGACTGGTCTTACTTCCTGTTCCGCAACGGGATAGCCAACACCATAGCCATATCGGGCACCCTGTCGCGCAACTCTACCGACCAGATAGTCTACCCGCGGAGAGGCTCCGAAGTGTCTATGAAACTGACCATGACACCGCCTTACTCGCTCTTCGACAAAAATAAAAAGGACTACTCCGAATCGAACACCGACATGTCCGACCAGGAGCGTTACCGCTGGATAGAGTATTACAAGGTCAACGGTATGGCCCGCTTTTTCGTGCCGATGCTGAACAACAACAAGCTAGTATTCATGGCGAAAGCCGAATTCGGATATTTGGGTCACTACAATCCCAACAAGATCTCCCCGTTCGAGGGCTTCAGCATGGGCGGCGACGGCGTTACCGGCTATAACCTCTACGGTATAGAGTCGATAGGTTTGCGCGGCTACGACGAAAATTCGCTCACTCCCTACGCCCATAGCGGCAAGCAGGCTCGCGTATATGCCAAATATACGGCCGAACTGCGTTACCCCATAGTGTTGCAGCCCAGTTCTACCGTCTACGGCCTAATATTCGCCGAGGCCGGTAATGCGTTCGACAGATGGCGCGACTTCAATCCGTTCGATGTCAAACGTTCGTTGGGCGTGGGCGTAAGGCTAAACCTGCCCATGCTCGGCATGTTCGGCGTAGAGTGGGGTTACGGTTTCGACCGAATTCCCTCTACCAACCAGCGCGGCGGATCGCAGATACACTTCTCGTTGGGACAGACATTCTGATGCCTATCCGAAAAGCAGATCGGATAAAAAACGGTATTATTATTGCTTTTATGGATAAGAATGTTTAAATTTGAAAATACGAGAAGACGTCCGGATTCGATGAAACCCTTTACAGGCGGCTCTTTCTTTCGGATTTTCATGTCATAATTACGGCATGGGAATGAGAACGGGACGATTCTGCGGGACTGATAAAGATTCCGACGGCTTCTGAAAAAGTGTCCGACATGAAAAAATTATTGTTTGCAGTGATCGCGATGTCGCTCCTTTCAGTGAGCGGTTACGCCCAAAAGTACGGGTATGTATATTCGGAAAAGATCTTCAAGGCGATACCCGAATACGAACAGGCTCTCGAAAGCGTGAGCAAATATGCCAAACAGGGGCAGGAACATGTGAAATCGCTATACGAAGAGGCGCAGAAAACCTATGACGGTCTGCGCTCGGTACAGTCACGGTTGACGCAGGCTCAGTTCGAAGCTCTATCCAAAGCCTCTGTCGAAAAGGAGCGCGAGGCCACCAAGTATAACGAAGATTTCTTCGGGAAGGACGGTAAATTGGCCCAATACCAGCAATCGCTCATGAAACCCATAGAAGACAGAGTGGTAAGCGCCGTAAACGCAGAGGCATCCGCAGGAGGTTACGACATGATCTTCGACCTCTCGGTGGTGAAGTTCACCGTGTATCAGTCGCCTGCTCTCGACCTTACAGACAAAGTCATAGCCCGACTGGGGACTAAATAACGGTTTTCTCGCTCCGACATAATGCCGGAGCGAGAAAATATTTCTGGAAACCAACGCATATCAATCAATCATTTAAAATAAGCAATGAAGAAAATTTTGTTTTTGACGGTCGCTCTTGTCGGCCTTTCGGTAGCTGCCAACGCACAGAGCGTAAAGGTTGCGCGTGTGAATACTCAGGATGTTATGGCATCTCTCCCGGAGGTCGATTCGGCCAGAATAAAGCTCGAATCTTTCGCCAAAGATTTGCAGGACGAGCTCGAGACCATGCAGGTAGAATACAACAACAAGCTCGAATCTTACAACAAGACCAAGGCTGCCATGACTCCCGTAATAGCTTCGCAGAAAGAGCGCGATCTCAACGATTTGGCTCGCCGCATACAGGAACGTAGCCAAACCGCTCAGGAAGACTACGGCAATGTGCAGATGTCGCTCATGCAGCCTATCATAGGTAAGGTGGAAGAGTCTATCAAGAAAATAGCCAAAACATTGGCTATAACCGTCGTATTCGATGCACAGGACGGCCCTGTCTACATTGACGAAAACACCCCCGACATCACAAACAACGTAATAAAAGACCTCGGCGGCACTCCTAAGGCGCAGTAATCGATCGGGGGATAAAAATCAATAAGGGGTGTTCTTATATCAAGAACGCCCCTTATTGATTACTGCGCCTTAGGCATATATTCATTATGGATGTCGCCTCACTGTCGTCATATTAACCACAGATAGTTTCGCTACGTGTCATGAGGCGAGGGTAAAAACTTGCGTTTAGTTAGAAATGCAAGGAATAAAACACAATTCCGCTTGCGAGACGATAAGATGCAACAAGGCGCACTAACGGTATGCGCATTAGTTGAACTACTCATGCGGCACGGGGTGCCGCTCCGCGACAACCGTCACGAATTAACCCGACAGAGGTAGGAAAAGTTGATGGCGAGCAAATACCCTCACTCCACACCCAAAGAGATGCGCATTAACCGCAAGTCGCAGGCATGCTTGCCCGTGTACACAACCGAAGACCGCAGGGCGCCGAGACTTTTTAGACCTCAAAAATCGTCGATCGCGGTCGTGCGCCTCCGGAGCGAATGTGCTCACCGGAAGTTATTGAACTTAACTGAAAATGGAGGAAACAGAAGAGGCTGTGCCTCCGGCGATTTTTGTGGCTAAAAAGCGACGGAAGCAGCCCCACAGTAACTAACACTTGCGCACACAACCCGACAATTCATGCGTTCAGAGATCGCGTACATAACTGAATATCACGAAAACTTCCTCCCCGTACGACCCGAACCTATAAAATCCCTAACGCGTCCCCGAAGGGGATGCACCCACGACAGCAATACAAAAAGGCCCCAACAAAAATAAACGGAACTAAAGCGGAAACGACATGAACTTCCAACTACACTAAACACAACTGCAAAAGACAAGGCACATAACGTCGCCTAACAACGACCAACCGAAACGCCGTAAGGCGTACATACCCAAGCGTAGCGAGTGGCATAAAACCGAACGAGCAAACTCAAATATGCCGCAAGGCGTACCCAAATAAGTAGAAAGCCCGAGCGTAGCGAGGGCAATCAAACACAACCTCCGCCGTTAAATCCCGAGGTACGAGGGATGAGCGGGCCGGAGCCTCCCCCAACGGAGGCCCGCTTATACGGTTGGTTGTTATAGTATTCCCCCGCCTACTTTATATAAACCCACTCTCTCAAGCTCTCCGCCCAGTACGGTCCCCCGCAGGCTCCGGCCCTGTGAATCACTCCAACCACACACAAACAATCCGCCTCTCGCAAAAAAGACCTTTTCATAAGGAATCCTTGTCTATGGCACTCGCTTCGCTCGTGCCGCCATCCGGGCGAAAAAGTTCAGCTAATGCACATATCATCGAAATAGAAGAAACTCACCGACCCAAAAACTGTCCGACCCCCAAAATAATTGTAATGCATTCTCCTTCCGAACGAAGCGAGGAATAATTAAACATATCTCCTCCTTTCCTGACCTAACTTATCGAGAACAGTCAAACACAAATTCCGCCTAACGGAACAAAGACCATAGTATCACACCTCGCGGCAAGCAGAGCCTCCCCCATCGGAGACCAACCGCTCAAGAATATGAGCGAACCCTCTCCCTTATCAATAACACAGCCGTATGAAATCGCAATTCTTACACGCATTGCACTCCTCGTCGTCAAACCTGGCGAACGGCACTGCCGGATCGAGAATCTCACTTATCAAAACCTTTAACTCGGCGACATACTCATCGCAATAACCGGAAATATCGTGTACCGCCTCCCCGCCTATCACTATATCGGCTTCATACGACGGATCGTTCATGCTTCGGGCGTAGTATAACGCAGGCATCACACGCAACGCCACCTCCTTGTGCCGCATAACCGAATAGAGCATCGACTGGAAAGGCGGCAGAAGATACCTCTTAGCTGGTCGCTCGAACAACGCCGCCACATCGGTTATGCGCTCCTCGTTCTTCTTGCCGCTCTTATAGTCTATTATCCTCTCGCGACCGTCGTACAACCTGTCTACACGGTCTATCTTACCCGCTATCGAGACACGGCGGCCGTCGTCGAGCTCAAGGCTCATAGAGGCATCGCACTCGAACCCCGATGGACGGAAAGCCTCCGTATCGCGCTCCAGATCACGCAGGTCGTAACCGAGTACGGCCTTTATATACCCCTCCACGAAACGCATCCTCATGCGTACCGTCTCCGACAAAGCTGCGGTACGCCCTTTGTAAACCTCCGAAAGCGCCTCGTCGGCATAACGCGCTATATCCCCGTCCGCAATGCAACGCAGAGCCGAAACGAAATCGGACGAGGCCGAAGCATGGGCGTATATGGCTTGCAAAGCGCCGTGCATAACGGTACCGAGCACATTGTCCTCCATCTGCTCGTCTACCTCGTCTACCGACTTGACACCCTCTATGTAACGCAGATAGAAGCTGTAGGGACACTTTATATAGCGATACAACGACGAAGGCGAGAAGATACGCCGCCCCGACACGAACCCGCCGAGTATGCGCACTATGCGATCGTCTTTGACCCTGAAGGCCGCGCGCGCCTCACGAGAGCCAACATTGAACGATATGCCCACGCGATTTATAGTGGCGGCGTGCGGCGACTCTATCTCCAACTGACGGATAAAACGACTCGGCTCCCCTGTGCTCATACCGTCGGACGATGAGTTGTAAACGATATCCACACGACGCGCACGTTGCAGCAAACGATAGAAATAGTACGAATACATCGCCTCGCGATACCCCGACGACGGCATACCGTAACCGGTCCGCAACGACGCCGGAATATACGACTGGTCCGACAGCACTCCCGGAAAACCGTCTTCCCCCACGGAGAGTATCAGAACGTTCTCGAAGTCTATATTACGTGTCTCGAGAATACCCATCACCTGAACGCCAACCAACGGCTCGCCCTCGAAACTCATCTTCACCGTGGAGAGATGACGACGGAGCAATGCCAGCTCCACAGCCTCCCCCACCTCTATCTGTCCGCCGTAAAGATCGCGGCACTGGCTGACGCTCTCCTCCACCTCATAGACGGCCTCCAACGTACGGTACACGGTCTCTTTGCCTATAGGGTCGCCGGCGGCATCCGACAACGTCTCGAGCACCGAGGAGAGATAGGCCGTAACACCGGCACACACCGCATCGGGCGAGAATACCGGCGACAACGCCCCGTCGCCGCAAGAGACCATAAGCTCCGACGACACATAAGCCATGGACCCCGATACTATATCCTCCGCAAGACGATCGACATCTTTGCGCACCTCCTCCGTAAAACGCCCTGCCACATAGGGATGGGTGAGGAGCGAAAGCACATCCTTATGGTAATAGAGGAGCGTCCCGCCCTCCCGCTTCATGTTGGCCCGCAGACTTATCAGCCTCTCGCACAAGGCGTGTACTGCCGTTCCTGCAAGAGAATAACCGCCGGTGACATTGAGCGTGCCGATACTCTCCGGCACGGAATACAATACCGGAAGCAACAACGACTCGTCGGTAAGCACTACCACCGTCTCCACGCCCGGTTTCTGACCGCGGGCCACACAGTCGTCCAAAAACGCACCCACATATTTGCACTGCAAAGCGTCGGAGGGAGAGCTCACTATGTTGATCTCCTTGGGAGAGGAGAAATTATCGCGTTCGAAACCTGACGAATCGTCGCCCAACGACGATATGTTACGCCGTATGAACACCCCTGCTTCCTGACGTCCGTCATTCAGATAATAATTATCGGCATCCCAATAGAAAAGAGCCTCCGCGGCATCGCGACGCAAGGTGTCGAACACTATGCGTTCGGCCTCCGACAGGGCATTGAAACCCACTATGGCCCACCGCGACGAGGCGAACTCATCGTCAAGCGCCCCGCCGCCCTTAAGATATTCGGCGGCATCGCGGTAGATCATGCCCCTGTAACCTATACCGGCTTCGCGTAATCTGGTTTTGAAAAGTACATATATATCGTAGAGCGTACGCCACATCTCGAGGAAAGCGTTCTTCTGATCGGAGGCGCCGGAAACGACCGACCGCCAGAAACGTCCCACTAAAAGACGGTCGTCATCCGACAGATAGTCCAACCTCGCCTCTATCTCTTTGATATCCGTAACATTGACAAACAGACGAGAGGCATCGACCATATAGTTGTCCACGGCGTCGAAATCGGATAGAAGCATGTCGCCCCAGAAGTAGAACTTATCGAACGACTCCTTATGATAACGGCTATAGGCTATGAAAAGCTCGGTAAGAAGCCGAAGCCTCGACGGACGTTCCAGCCCGGCTATAGCGCCGGTGATATCGTCCATAGAAAGGTAGACGGGTTGCCATACCGGAGCACCCTTCACGAGCGATGCTATCCGACGGTCGAAAAAGAGGCGTGAACGTTTGCCAGGCAACACCACCCGCACATCGGAGATACCTGTACCGTAACGCCGGTAAAGATCGTCGACTACTTCGCTTATAAAACTTTTCATATCTTTGACTTAGCCTTAGATTGTCCGTATCGGTCTTTGCGCTCCGCTTTTCATATCAATAATACTATGTCAGTAAGGTAGGAGACACGATAAAACGTCCACATAAAACAAGCGGTGAAGACAAACCGCGCCCATACCGTGCCACGGCTCGGATGGTCAATAACCCGGTATATTCGACAATCAATTAGTAAAGGTAATATTTTTTGCATATTTTTGAAACAAAAAACGCAATGAAAGCCATTAGCAAAGCCATCGTCGTAATATCGGCGGCCCTTTCGGCATCATGCGCCGCAAAGGTCGAAAACGGCTACGACGGAGGGTTCGACCATGTTACGAAACCTCTCTACGGCACCGTACAGATAAAGTCGGAGATGATAAAGGAGCCGGAAAAGGTTCTGATTCCCTTAAGGCTATTCATATCCAAAGACGTTTTGGTACTACTCAACGACAACGGCGAATCGTTCTATAACATATACACTTTGCCCAACCTCCGTTTCATCAACACCCTCGGCAAGAGACAAAACCTCGAAGGGCTCCACGTATCGCCCTACGCCGAGAGCGTCAGGGTGGGCGACCAAGGGTTCGAGATCTTCGACAACGGCTCACTCAAAGAGATACTCATACACTTCGACGAGCTCGAGATATCGGAGACCAAACGTATAGCCGGCCCCACCAAAGACCTCATAGGCTTCACTCCGCTCAACGACTCGCTATACGCCATAGTCCCGGAGCCCGAGTTATTCAAAAACGGTACCCGCTCGCCGTTCGACGATAGCGAAGTTCTCATCGTCGACAACAACAGCGGCGACATAACCCGAGTGGGAGAGTTCCCTCCGTCAATGCGAGAGAACGGACTGGAAGCGGGGGTAAAGGTATTCGCCGTAAACGAAAAATCGCAAAGGTTGGCCGTATTCTACCACCTGCAGAAACAGATGAAAATAGTCGGCTTCGACGGCAAGGTAATCAGAAGCGTGGCCGTAGACATCGCCCCGTACCTCAACTACGAGACCATGTCATTCTCCAACGAATGGGGCGACTATGTCTACTACACCGACTGCTATGCCGCCGCCGACTACATATACGCCCTGTGTCTCAACGAATCGCGTAACCGTTACATGTGGGACATGGGCAAAAAGAACTCGGAGATACACATCTTCAACTGGGACGGCAATCTGCTACAGATAATACAGTGCGACTACCCTCTGACATGCTTCACCGTCAGCGAAAAATACGGAGATATTTACGCCTCATCCATAATATATCCCGACTACATTTTCCGTTTCCCGATTCCGGAGATCGCCTCCGTAAACGGCACTAAATCCGTACAGGGAGAATAACAAAACTACTGACATAGACACGTATAGCGCGCCTACATTCCACACTCCCGCCACCGACAAAACACAAGGAGCCTATATACTAAAGCTAAAAAAGTATCGAAAATATTTGCAAGGTAAAAAATTTACTTCTATCTTTGCACCCGTAATCGAAACAAAGGCACCGTAGCTTAATTGAATAGAGCATCTGACTACGGATCAGAAGGTTACAGGTTTGAGTCCTGTCGGTGTCACAAAAGTCCTAAGCGAATTGTCGTTTAGGACTTTTTATTTTGCAAAGCCTTGTTTGTCCGGAATAAGACCAATCGGGGACCGGACAGAATCGACACCGGTTCTTACATCATGCCACACGTCATAATCTATTGCTTCACAGGGCCGGAGCCTGCGGGGGACCGCTTAAGCGTGGCATTTGAGAGAGTGATTTTATATAAAATAGGCGATAAATACTATAAATAACCAACCGTGTAAGCGGGCCTCCGTGGGGGGAGGCTACGGCCCGCTCATCCCTCGTACCTCGGGATTTAACGGCGGAAGTTGTGGTTGATTGCCCTCGCTTCGCTCGGGCTTTTGCCTGTGCAGGGTACGCCTTACGGCGTATTTGAGTTTGCTTGTTCGGTTTTACGCTTTGGTTCCTTTCTGTAGTTATACACCTTGGGGCGTTATTTATTAATTTTTGTTGAACGACTTTTTGTGCCTTGTCTTTTGCAGTTGTGTTTAGTGTAGTTGGAAATTTATTAAAGTTTCCGCTTTAGTCTCGTTTATTTTTGTTGAGGACGTTTTTTGTATTGCTCGTGCAGGTGCATCCCCTTCGGGGACGCGTTAGGGATTTTATAGGTTCGGGTCGTACGTGTAG
>CAJURV010000037.1 GCA_910588925.1 uncultured Rikenellaceae bacterium | reverse complement strand
CGTACGGCATTAGCAACATCTCGGCGAACGGGGTGTGGGATGCCGCCTCGAACACCCTCAAAGCCTACAGCAAAGGCCGCGACTACACGTTTACGTTCGAGACGGATACCGCACTGCCGGAGGATATGGAGCTGTCTGTAAAGTGTGGCCTGCAGGGGGTGACGTCGAGCGCTGTGACACACACATCGGATAATGGTTACACGTTCACCCTTACTGTTCCCGACAGTGACGACATTGACGAGGAGGTCACCGGCAGCATAGCTATCACCGCAGGAGGGTCGACTATAGGAAGCTTCACGTTGTTAAGAGCTTATAAGCCGATCTTCGTCAGTACGGAGACGGAGGTCTGGGGTGGCGTGAAGGATCGTCCGAGCCTTAAGAAGACGATATATCGTGCCTCGGAGTGGGACCTCAAGGATTTCACCTCGAGCAACGAGTCGTTGGTCGTTACTAAGGTTTCGGACGAGGAGTTGAGTGTATCTTACGCCGAAACGCTTACACACGACGCCGAGGCGCAAACCGCCACCATCACCATGAATCTGAACGGTGGTAACAGCGTAAGCTACACCACCAGGCAGGCTCCGGTTGCATTCATTATCAGCGATGCGGACCTGGCAAAGCTCAAAAATGTGGTTAAGGAGGGCGGCGACATCGGCGGCATCGCCGTTACGACACAGGCCGGCACATCGGGTGCTCCGTGGCACGTGGCGTCCACTTCGGCTGAGTGGCTCACTACCGACCCTGCGGCAGGCGGACCTGAGACCAATGCCAGCGGGGCTATACTTACTGTAAAATTCTCTGCCAACACCGGCGGCGACCGCACGGGCAGCTTCGTTCTCGAAAGCCAGAACACGACTTCACCCGCCTACGATGTTTCGCAGAAGGGTGCATTCAGCGCTACTATCAACAGCGTACTCTACAACGGAAGCAGCTCTGCGGTCTTCGCCGGAGGCGTACTCAAGGCGTTCAGCGCGGCATACGACTATACGTTCAATATCACCACCAACAATGCCGTGGAGGGCAACAGGCTCACTATCGTAAGCAAGACCAGCGGCACCGCCGTCACTGTCAAGACTTCACCCAGCGGCACTGTATTGGCGACGAGCCATTCGTTCGTGATGAGCGTACCCGCTTCTACTCTCACCACCGAGCCGGAGAGCGTGTTCGATATCATGGTGGACGGTAACCGTATAGGCGGCTTCACGGTTAAACAGGCCAAGAAACCGAGCATATCGGTTAACACCGCCACTACCGTGGGTGGTAGCTCGAGCGCGGTTAGCGGTTCGTTCGTGGCCTCTACATGGGATCTTAAGAGCACCAATTACGTCACCTCGAGCAGCTCAACTCTCACCATTGCCGACCCCAGCACTGCCGGTACGTTCTCGGTGAATATGAAATCGAGCTTCCTGCAGACCGACGATAACCTGACAGCAACCATAACCTTGGTTGGTGTCAACGGTAACCTCGGCACTTGCTCCATAGCCCAGAACAAGGTGGTGTATGCGTTCAGCCCCACTGCAGGTGTAGCCTTTAAATACAACGAAACCACTACAGGCAAAACTGTCACCGTCACCTCATCGAATGCGGGTACCATCTCTTCGGGCATGACCGCCGAGTCGTCGCAGACGTGGTGTGCCGTATCGGTAAGCGGGAATAAAGTGACGGCTAAGGTTACCCAAAACAGCAACAAAACTTCACGTACCGCCACCGTCTACGTCACATACAAGGATAGCCGGTCGCAGACTTTCGAGGTGGTACAAGGCTACAACGTGCCAGCCACCGTCACCATAGGCGGCGTAGTGTGGTCGTCGTTCAACGTCAACACTCCCGGTACTTTGGCAACGAATGTTCCGTCGGCACTCTTGGGTACCCGTGCCGAGTCACTTGGCAAGTACTACCAGTGGAACCGCAAGGTGGCATGGTCTACTACAGGTGGCGTATCCGGTTGGGATAGCTCGAATCCGAGCGGTACTTTCTGGGGATCAGGTAGCGATCCTTGCCCCAGCGGGTTCGAGGTTCCGACTATCACTCAGTGGCAAAATCTCATCGGTGCATGTAATGCAACTTACATGAGTGGTTCTTGGAGTTCAAGTAACTGCGGTTACTTAACCTTAACCGACAAAACGAACAGTGCTAATAAGTTGGAGTTTCCCGCTGTCGGTCAGCGCAACACGGACGGTTCGCTGGGCGAAGCCGGTACGAACGGATACTATTGGTCGTCTACACAGCTCGATTCTTACAACGCGTACCGTATGAACTTCAATAGCAGCAGCATAGGCATTAACGGCCCATATAAGACGCGCGGCTATAGCGTGCGCTGTGTCCGTAAGTCGCCGACAGTCAAAATAGGCGATACCGAATGGATGAAATATAACATAGATAATCCCGGTACCGTCGCAGCCTCTCTCCCCTCGGCCCTTACCGGCACTCGTGCCGCTTCACACGGCAAGTTCTACCAGTGGAACCGCAACAAGGCATGGGCTACTACAGGTGGCATATCCGGTTGGGATACCACCACTCCCGGCGGTTCTGATTGGGAGCCTGCAAATAATCCTTGCCCCAGTGGGTTCGTGGTTCCTACCAAGACACAGTGGGAGGCTCTCATCAGTGCATGTAATGCAACTTACATGAGTGGTAGTTGGAGTTCGTCAAATTATGGTTATCTTACGCTCACCGACAAAACGAACACATCTAATAAGTTGGAATTTCCCGCTGTCGGTTTACGTTACAGCTCGGACGGTACGCTGAACAATGCCGGTACGGGCGGGCGCTATTGGTCGTCTACACAGAATGGTTCTGACTACGCGTACTATATGTACTTCAATAGTAGCAGTGTGGGCACGAGCTATCCCAGCAGGAAGAGCGGCCTTAGCGTGCGCTGTGTCCGCCAATAATTAATTCTTTGATTCTTTGGTTTCTTTGATTCTTACCCGAGTGCCGGCGAAGCGGCAGTGCGCATCGGAGACAATGCTCCGACAACAAGCGGCCGGGCACTCCGGGTAAGGCAATGAGAACAGAGCAAACCGCATAGTGCCGGCAGGTCCATATTTTAATACGGTTATTCTGAAGGTTTTTGAATTCCGATCCAGAAACATCCGTTGAATAACTGAATTACGTTCATTAGGTTTCTTAGCAGTACCCGGACCGGTCGGCACTTTACTTTCGCCGGAAAGCGCGATAGTGGGTACAGATGCCTCCGATGGTCATCCGAGCCGCATTTATAGTCTGTTATGAAAGTAGCCGTCCGCATATATACCGTGCGGCGGCTTCTTTTTTTGTGTCTCTCTTATGCCGGGCGAACAAATAATCGTATTTTGAGGTGGCGGTATATTGGTATTAAAGTATTTTTCGTTATTTTTGTTTATAAATTAACAGAAGATGAAAAAGAAGATGTTGCCGGAAAGAACCGTCGAGAGGTTGTCGGAGTACAGGCGTACCCTGCTCCGCAAGCTATCGGAGGGCACCACGCACATACATTCTCATTCGTTGGCCTCCATGCACGGCATAACGGCGGTGCAGGTACGGCGCGACCTTATGCTTATAGGGTTCAGTTCCGATAACAAGAAGGGCTATAATGTAAGCGAGCTCATAGATTTCATAAGCTCCATACTCGACTCGCAGAGCGTAATAGGTGTTGCTGTGGTGGGCATGGGTCGTTTGGCTACGGCCATAACGTCGTATTTCAACGGCAAACGCTCCAAGATGCGTATAGTGGCCGCGTTCGATAACGACCCCGACAAGATAGGCCGGGAGATAGCCTCCATACCGGTGTACCCGATAGATGAGTTCGCCGAACAGTGCAAACGGCTTTCGGTGCGTATAGCCTTGCTGACGCTTCCCGCCAAAGCCATAGACGGCATACGGCACATAATAGACGCCTCGCCGGTGGAGGGGGTGCTCAATTTCACCTCCAAGCCGTTCACCCCTGCCGAAGGGTCCGATATATACGTGGAGGACTACGACATTATCACGCTATTGGAAAAGGTGGCCTATTTCATTAAAGATGACGATATATCGTAACCCGGAGTCGCCGTTGTCGTTGCCGTATCCGGTGGTGACCGTCGGTTCTTTCGACGGTATGCACATAGGACACAGAACCATTACGGACAGGCTGTGCTCAATAGCGAGGAGCGAGGGGGGAACTGCCACTCTCGTGACGTTATACCCGCATCCGCGCAAGGTGCTGGGGCTTGATACGGAGGGTTTCTTCACACTCTCTTCTTTGGAGGAGAAAGAGCGGTTGCTCGAAGATGCCGGTGTGGAGGCCCTCGTGGAGATAGAGTTCACATCCGCTTTCGGTATGATGGGCTCGGAGGAGTTCGTACGCCGTATATTGCATGAAACGATAGGTGCGAGGCATGTCATTGTGGGGTATGACCACCACTTCGGACACGGCAGACGCGGCGATTTCAGTTCGTTGTCGGCATTGGGCCGTGAGCTGGGTTTCGAGGTGACGCAGATGAGCCGTCAGGATGCCGAGGGAGAAAAGGTCAGCTCTACCACCGTGCGTAACGCTCTGATGTGCGGTGATATGGATACGGCGGTGCGATATCTCGGGCATCCCTATCTGTTTGTGGGAGAGGTGAGGGACGGAGTGTTGTCCGTAAATGACGATATGAAGCTGATGCCTCCTGCAGGTCGTTATCTTGCCGAGTGCGACGGAAAAGATACGGCGGTGGCGGTGGCGGGACGTACGATAGAGTGTCCCGGTATTCCGAACGGAAGATGTGCGATAGGTATTAAAAGCACTCTTTTCGGTGTCTGAAAATCTTTTAGCTTTGTTCCCTTATATAGACATACATACCCATCGTATATGTGCCGACGATGATGTAATAGCGGTATACTCCCTACGTCTGGGAAAGGAGTGTGCCGACGATGTGCCGCATCCTCTTTGGGCGGGCGTTCATCCGTGGGATTGCGACACGGTGGAGCGCGATGCCGTATTGCAGTTGCACCGTATGGATATAGACGGGGTAGGGGAGATAGGGCTCGACCGTACGCGTGGCGACATTGCGCTGCAACGACTTTTTTTCGACGAGCAGCTTGCAGTGGCGGCGGAACGCGACTTGCCCGTTGCCTTGCATGCGGTACGTACTTCGGAGGAGATCATAGCGGCAGTACGCAAAAGCGGGGTGGATAGAAGTCGGGTTATGGTTCACGGTTTCGTCGGCGGTAAGGAGCTGGCGCAACGCTATCTCGGCGAGGGTTATATCCTTTCGGTAGGTGGTAGGACGCTTGCTTCTGAAAAGGGCCGGGAGGCGGTGGCTGGTCTGCCGGAGGGGCGTTTTTTGACCGAGACCGACGGTGAGGGCCACATACGCGACATATACGGACGTGTGGCCGACGTCAGAGGATGCAGTGTGGAGGAGTTGCGCGGGTTGATGTACGATACTTACAGGCGACTTTTCGGTCGTCTTTCAAATAATAGGATATGAGTTGGAGAGAGAGAACCGCCATGTTAGTGGGAGAGAGGGGGATAGAGATCCTCGCTAAGGCTAACGTTTTAGTAGTGGGGCTCGGAGGAGTGGGCGGCTATGCGGCCGAGATGCTGGCCCGTGCGGGTGTGGGTTCCATGACGCTGGTAGATGCCGACACCGTTTCCCCGACCAACATCAACAGGCAACTCATAGCCCTACACTCGACAGTGGGACGTGACAAGGTGGAATTGATAGCCGAAAGATTGCGCGATATAAATCCCGACATCCGTCTTGAGCCGATAAAGGAGTTTCTGGCAGGGGAGCGTATGGATGAGATAGTATCTGGTGGCGGTTTCGACTATATTGTCGATGCCATCGATACGCTCACTCCCAAGATAGAGCTGATAGAGGCGGCCTTGCGACATAAGGTGCCGTTGGTAAGTTCGATGGGGTCGGGATCGAAGGTGGACCCTACGCGTATAGAGGTGAGCGACATATCGGCATCGCACCACTGCCCTTTAGCGCACATGCTCCGTAAAAGGTTGCACAAAGTGGGTATCCGTACCGGGTTCAAGGTGGTCTTCTCCGCGGAACAGCCCATTCCCGGCACCATGTTTCTATGTAACGAACAGAATAAAAAGTCCAATGTAGGCACCATATCTTATCTGCCGCCTGTTTTCGGATGTACATGCGCTTCGGTCTGTTTGCGAGATCTGTTGGAGGGGGATTAGACACTTCCCCCTTGGACGGCTTGAGCGAAGCGAGGGCCATGCGGGCCGCACATTGCTGTTGACGGAAATCCCCAAAAACGGCAAGACTGTTAATTTCCTGTAATAACTACTAACTCGGGATAAAAATATTGCTGTTTGGCAAACAAATCTTGGTTTTTCCGGTCCGAGCGGAGCGAGGGACGTTGAACATATTCCGCTTGGGCGGCCATGAGCGTAGCGAAGGCCGTGCGGGCCGAAGCCTCCCCCACGGAGGCCCGCAAGTGAGGGTAGATAAACTAAAGTGTTATTCGATAAAGGTGCGTAATCGCATCTTTCGGACTTCCAGCTGGTGCGCTCCCCCCGCAGGCTTCGGCCCGCTCTTCATTCTCGCCTGACACTCGGTCGGAATTCATGTCTGCTCCGACTATTGCCACACGTAAGCCGGCTTACACGTTTGTTATAGCTTTGTGTATATTCGGTTACCCTCTCGTCTCATAGAGTGTTTCCGTTTACCGCAAGGTGCGGCCCGCTCGTCCCCTCCGCTATGCTCCGGGGCCGCCAAACGGAAAGTGTCTGATGGCTTGCGCATCCCGAAGCACGAGGAATAGAATAAAAGGTGTTTGTGTTTGATCGCCCTCGCTTCGCTCGGACCGGGAACGCTGAATTTATATTTGGCAATTCTCGCTTTGCTCGGACCTGGTCGCACTTTGCATCGTTGGCGAGACGGTGACTTTATTTTTGGCTTGACGGTATGCGCATTAGCTGAACTTTTTCGCCCGGATGGCGGCCCGAGCATAGCGAGGGCCATAGACAGAGATTCCTTATGAAAAGGTCTTTTTTTGCGTGAGGTAGATTGTTTGCGTGGAGTTGGAGTGATTCACAGGGCCGGAGCCTGCGTGGGACCGCGCCTCGCGGCGGGCGGAGAGGGTAGCTGAATGTGCGGGAAGCGATAAATACTATAGATAACCAATCGTGTAAGCGGGCCTCCGTTGGGGGAGGCTTCGGCCCGCTACCCTCCGCTCTGCTTCGGGTTTGCCAAGCGGAATGTGTTCAGTGCCCCTCCGCTATGCTCCGGGGCCGCCAAACGGAAAGTGTCTGATGGCTTGCGCATCCCGAAGCACGAGGAATAGAATAAAAGGTGTTTGTGTTTGATCGCCCTCGCTTCGCTCGGACCGGGAACGCTGAATTTATATTTGGCAATTCTCGCTTTGCTCGGACCTGGTCGCACTTTGCATCGTTGGCGAGACGGTGACTTTATTTTTGGCTTGACGGTATGCGCATTAGCTGAACTTTTTCGCCCGGATGGCGGCCCGAGCATAGCGAGGGCCATAGACAGAGATTCCTTATGAAAAGGTCTTTTTTTGCGTGAGGTAGATTGTTTGCGTGGAGTTGGAGTGATTCACAGGGCCGGAGCCTGCGTGGGACCGCGCCTCGCGGCGGGCGGAGAGGGTAGCTGAATGTGCGGGAAGCGATAAATACTATAGATAACCAATCGTGTAAGCGGGCCTCCGTTGGGGGAGGCTTCGGCCCGCTACCCTCCGCTCTGCTTCGGGTTTGCCAAGCGGAATGTGTTCAGTGCCCCTCCGCTTCGCTTCGGGGCCGTCCAAGCGGAATGTGTTCAACGTCCCTCTCTAAGCTCGGGCTGGAAAAATCAAGATTTGTTTATCAAACAGTAGTATTTTTACATCGCTGTCCGATGTAAGGCATAGCCGGAGTTTTGTTTTTTCTGCCCGCCGTGAGGTGCGACGTATTTTTGAACCTGAACTTGAACAGAACGTTCCCGTAAAAAAGAAACGGAAGAGCGCTTCACAGCGATACTTCCGTTTGTCTGATTGCTAATCAATAATATTTTAACTTCAGTAAAATATTCTCATTGTGGTAATGCAAAGATAGAGATGATAGCAGGTGATACGATGGTACAAAAGGTCCATGTTGTATCAAAAAAGGTCCAGACAAACGGAAGTGTGCATCCGATCCGTTAAAGGTATTGGTCCGGTCGGTGCCACCGGTAGCGCGCAGATACGAATAAGCCGAATACAAAAGCAAACTTGTTTGATTTTGCCAAAGGCGGAGTATCTAATACGAAGTCAAAGGTAAGAATAAATAGTTTACAAACAATACATTGCCCGGATTATTTCCGTCGGCAAAAATATATCTACTCCCTGTGTTTTTCCCTGTCGGACTTTTCGGCTCTGTCGAATTCCTTACGCATCACGGATGGCGATGTCCCGAAATAACGTTTGCAGAAACGGTTCAGGTGCGACGGCGACGTGAATCCGTGTTTGTCCGATATCTGTTTGAGAGTAAGTATATTATTGGCTAGGTCTTGTAATATCAGTTTGGACCTCTGCACCTGTATCCATTGATATGCCGGTATGGGGAAGTGTTCGGCGAATCGTCTTTTGAATGTCGATACGCTGCATCCGGCAAGCCTGGCGAACTCTTCCACGTTATGTACACGGCTGTAGTTGTACATGACGAAATCTTTGAAATCTATGTGATTGGCGGCTAACGGGTTGAGGAAGTTAACTATGTCCGATTCGGAATACAGCGCTTTGAGTAGCAGCATGAATTCGTCGATCTTGCAACGGTATATTTCGCTTATGTTGATTCCGATTTTGCGATAATTCTCTATCTGTTCTATCAGATGCCATAGCGTCCCTTCTACGGGTAACGAAGTTATGTGGCCGTCGAGCTTGGCACGTCCTATTATTGCGCTCCATAACGGAGTTTCGAGCGAGGCCGACTCTTTGCGTATGAATACCACCGTCATGCGGGTGACGGTCTCCACCTCGATCTTAAACAATGTATGCGCCGGAACTACCGCCATGTAGTTGGAGGTGATCCTGACCGGCTCCCTGATGCCGTACCGGAGGGTAAGAGCCCCTTTAGACACCATGAATATAACGCCGTGATGCGAGGTTTCATGGCTGTGCGTACTGCTTCGGGGCAACTCTATAGTTCTGAAGTTGTCGCTGCCGCTCGCTAATAAATCGTCAAGTAATCGTTCCATATATCCCGCATTACGTTAAACCATCGCACCGTCCGCCGACAATATACGCCAAATTACCGACATATAGTGTCATAGGCTCCGGTTAGCGTTATAAGTATAAAACCGCACAAGGCCTGCCGCATGTTCTTTTATACATGCGGCGGCCCTTGCAGTCTCGGTAGATATGTTCTGAACCCGTGGAACCACTCGCGTTCGTGCGTGGCCGACGGGGGCTTTATCGATACACTCCCGTTTTTATAAGTTTGTAACTATGTCGTTAGCCTGGTCGATCACCGAGGTGTCGAATGCGGCTAAATATATTCTTGTGGTACTTTCGGAGTTGTGGCCCATGCCCTCGCTTATGACAGAGAGGGGTATGCCCTGTTTTTTCGCTATGGTGGCCCAAGAGTGTCGCGCCACATACGACGACAGCGGCACCGGAGAGCTTACCAGGCGGCCCAGCGACTTGAGGTTCTCGTTGAGTACCCGGAGCGCGCTTTTGTATTGCATATACTCGGAACGCCAAGGGTCGTTCTTGAGTATTGGCAGCAGATAGCCGGAGCTGTCGCGATGGGCTTTGTATTTGTTTATTATCTCCACGATCTGCGAGGTGAGTGTTATCTGTAGCAACTGACGGGTTTTGTGTCGGTTGTAATAGATCTTGTCGCCCTTGATGTTGGAGATTTTGAGGTAGGCCATGTCTACGAAAGACATGCCGCGGGTGTAAAAGCTGAACAAAAAGAGGTCGCGAGCCCATTCGAGCTTGGGGTTGTGTTTGAGGTTGATAACCTTTAGCTTGTATATGAGCTCTTTGTCTATGGCCCTCTTTACCGTCTTTTCGGTCTTTATGGTGACGCGTTTGAACGGATAGAGATGTTCGCTGACGATGCCTTTGGCTATCGCCTTGTTGTATATGGAGCGCAAATTGCGCATGTAGAAACATACGGTGTTGGTGGCCAGACCGGATGAGAACAGGTAATTCTCGAAATCTTTCACCATACCGTAGTTGAGTTGGGGGAAATAGAGGTCTTCGCCGCCGCGGAACTTGCAGAACGTGTTGAACGTGCTGTTGTAGTTGTACGCAGTGCCCGGTTTACCCGCCATCTTCAGATCCATGACGAGCTGACGGATGAACGGAAAGACCCTGCGGTTGTCCTTGTTACGCTTGTAGGCGCTCACGATGTCGTCAACGGTGTACGACTCTTCGTCGCCCATGGAGGCGATCAGGCTGTTGATCTGTTTCTTCTGGAGATAGATGTAGACATTGACCTCCTTAAGGTAAGCGGAACGTACCTTGGATGCTTTGAAGTTCGCCGCTGTCTGGGTCTGCGGGTTCCACTCCTCCTCTTTAAGGGTGAACGGAGTGGGGATGAACCTCCTCTTTCGATCGTGGACCACTTGAAACACAAGCGGGTAATCCACAGACACTTCGCTCCTCTTTCTCGGGAGCTGAAGCTTGAGTGTGACTGAAGCCATAATGATATTTATTGATTAGCAGAACCAAAAATACGATTTTTTCTCTATTAAAACAACTATTTGTATGAAAATGTTGCGATAAAGAGAATGAAAACACGCCGAAAATGTCGCTGGCATGGATTTTGTTTTGATAGTTGTAGAATGTAATCGACGTGTGTAACGTTCTTTATATTAGAAGTTTATTTTGTGGCGAGCAGATGTTGCAGGCCGTGTGTAGAGATAGAAATTTATACATAAAATAATATATATAAAATTTAATATTTAAAGTTATGAAAAAGAGATCATATTTAATGCCCTTGGCGGCGATGTTGGTGATGATTTTTACTGTATCCTGTAGCAAGGAGACCATCGAAGGCAGTTATTCGAGAGACGACTCCGTAGTGGTGGAAGACAAAGATACTACTAAACCCGGTACTTTGCCCGGCGGTAATGTGAAACCGGGTGCCGACGTCGATTCCGGTGACGGTATGGTGAATGATCCCGATGTAGACGGATGGGGTGACGGGGATTCATCGGACATAATAGTATCATAATATATACGGTATTCGTTTTAGGATATCCCAAAAAGAAGCGCCTCTTTTTCAGGGGCGCTTCGTTTTTTCGTACAGTGCGCGGTGTAGGGGATGCCGTTCGTTCGCCTTGTGTGACTAATATGTCGTTAAAGTCTGTCGGATATTATCTTATGGTAGATAGAGTCGGCCTTATACGATTGACACGGGTCTCCGATAAACTTGATCGTTCTAGCGGAGTCGAGCAATATTACCACATCGTTTCCCAAGGCCCTGAAGTCGCCGTTTTCCTGCAGGAATCTCCCCACGCTATCCACATAGGTGTCGGTCTCGAATCCGTAAACCCTGACGACGTTTCTCACCTCATCCGAAGATGGAGCCTCTACTATAAAGCGGATGTCCACTCTGTCGCCGAACCTGTTGGCCATCTTGCGCCTGTATATTTTCCATACGCCCATTTGAAGCTGGCAAGAGGTACACGACAGAGGTTTTACGTATCTCAATACGGTATAGTGGCCGTCGGTGGTGTCTATGTCGATACCGGTGTTGATACGGGAGCCTATCAGTCTCTCTACGCTTCGGCTTACGGTATCGGAGCCTCCGCAACTGCCGATAGATAGGGCCGCAATAAAACATGCCGCCCATTTGAGGAGGTCTGATCCTATACGGCTCATTCTCCCGGATGTTTGAGGTTGTAGAACACCAATACCCGATTTCCGTTACGCAGGGCCTCTACGGCTTTTTCGTCTAACGAGTCTATGTCGTTGCAATATTCTAAAGCGAAATTTTCTAACAGACTTATCGGGTTGCCATCTTCGTCTGAGCCGCAGAGCCAGAACATATCGAACACGGAGTTAGGCCTCGTGGAGTTTCTGCCGTAATCCCTGCCGCCGCAGAGGTTCTTAACGGGGTCGAAGATGATGCTGTATCGCTTGTCTTTATCTTCTACGGCGCCTACCCACAATCCGTTAGGTAGAGGGAACGGGTTATCTAACAACATTATGGCACCATTGTTTCGGTCTCTATCAGAGTAGCTCTCAAAATTCAATTTGGCCTCTTCGCTGAAATCTTTGCCGTTGAAGTCCAGTATTATACCTCCGGACGGTTCCCCGTCTCTGTTCAAAATGAATATGGTGTCTGCCGGGGCCTTGTAGAATGTCTTTAACCATGGAGTCTTGTTTATGGCATTGTCGGTGCTCCATCCTCCCTCCTGTCCGTCCTTGTAGTTGAGGTGGTATTTAAGATCGGTTACGGTGGAGTCTGTGACGCACAGTTGCGGTGCGGCGGTGCCGTCTTCCGGCAGGTTGAAGAGGAAGCGGCCGCCATCGAGCAGGGCGAATGCGAAAGAAAAGAACGGAATGTCGAAATCTTTTATGAAATCGCCCTTGTGGCTATATTTCAATACTTTCTTGTGGTTGGAGTCCAGAATATACACCCCGGTAGAGTCCACATCCATGTCCCACGGCCTGATATATTCACCCGGGCCGTTGCCCGTTCTGCCGTAATGCGCGTAGGGTTTGCCGTCCATGGTAAAAGATACTGCGGTGCGTCCGTCGATAGGGTCTAATACGAAAATCTTATCGTTTCGCACCATGACCTTTCTCGCTTCGGCGAATAGCGTGTTGTCGTCCTCTTTGAGAACCACTGTCTTGGGACGCGGGCTGTTGTTTATCACCTCGTCGTAGAATTTCGGGTCGAGGTTTATTGTGAGGCGGTCGCACTCTATTGTTTCATCGGAGGGCTTAGTACCGGAGCCACAAGACGATAGTGTTGTCGCGCCTAATATAATAAGTGTAAATAGTTTGAAATTATTCATAGTATTTATTTTCTATCGCTTCAATAAACAGACTATATGTTCATTGTGTTCGGCGAGATTAATGTTTAAGAACAAGGGCTTGACGTTATAGATGCCGACAAGCCCTTATTTCTTTAACTCAATTTTTAGAAACAATCTGTTTCAGTGCATGGGTGTCTGTTTGAGGAAGCACATAGCTTTTTAGTGCCTCCGCCACTGCAGGTAGCAGTATAAGACGGCCCCGTGTTCGCAGTCTCGCTGCTATACAGCGCTTCCACCGCTTCCGAAACAATCTCCGACTTCTTTAACTCCGACTGTTTGGCATTGCTCACCATAGTGGTAACACTTGCCAACACTACGACAACGGCCGCAAATAAAAGTTTCTTTTTCATAGGTAATAAAATTTAGTTAGTATTCAACCCCCATATAAAAGCATCTCTGCTCTTGCGGATTCTAATTTTTATTACCTCAAATATGATAAATTTTTTACTAAATTCCAAATTTATGTAAAAAATAACAACATAAAATCGTGCTTTTCTTCAGGGTTAAGCCTATCGTACCACTAAAGCAAGAGATATACCGCTGCTCCGCAGATATACCCGGCCAAAGCCAGTGCGGAGAACCTTTTGAGATAATAGCCGAACGATATTTTTTCCATGCCCATCACTGCTACGCCTGTTGCCGAGCCTATGATAAGTATGCTGCCGCCCGTGACGCAACAATATGCGAGGAATGTCCAGAAAGAGCCGTCTGCGGCGAACTGTAGGGCGTATGCCCCTGCGGCGGGGTCGGTGACTATGTCGTACATGCCCATGGTGCCGGCCACGAGGGCTACGTTGTCGAGGAACGACGATACCATGCCGAGGATGAAGGCTATCAGCAGGGGGCTGTGCAGGTGCTCGTCCAGCCATCCGGAGGCTTGCGAGAGTTGTCCTGCGGTCTCCAGTGCCGCCACCGACATGAGTATGCCGAAGAAGAACATTATCGTAGACATGTCTATCTTGTGGAATACGTTGGCTATAGACAGTTTGTCTTTGTCGTCAATGGTGTCTATGCGGCTGTACATCAGGTCGGTGTATATCCACAGTATGGCTAATCCGCACATTACGCCCATGAAGGGAGGAAGCCCTGTCAGTTCGTTGAATACGGGAACGAATGCCAGCGATAGGATGCCTATGACCAGTATTACTATGCGGGAACGTTTCTTTATCTGCGGGAGCATGTCGTTTTCGGCGTGCACCTGTCTGTGCTGGTTCCACCGCTCGTTGCGTTTGAAGAACGTGAAGTATGCTATTGTTAGGGGCACTGCCATGCAGACTAATGCCGGCAGTAACAGATGCGATATCTGATGCCCCGGAGTGAGGTTTCCGCCGCTCCATAGCAATATGGTAGTGACATCGCCTATGGGCGACCACGATCCGCCTGCATTGGCCGCTATAACCACCATAGAGCAGAATATCCACATCTCCTTTTGTTCCGGAATGAATTTTCTCAATATGGCTATCATTACGATGGCCGTGGCGAGGTTGTCCAAAAGGGCGGAGAGGACGAACGTCAGAAGCGATATTATGACGAGAAGACGTCGCTTGCTACGCGTGTGTATCCGGTCGGTTATTACACGGAAGCCGCCGTGGGAGTCGACTATCTCCACTATTATCATAGAGCCTATTACGAAAAATAGGGTGGTAGCCACATCGCCCAGATGTTCTATTATGGCATACTGGCTAAGAAAAGAGAAGTAACGGTCGTGCGGCGACATCTCCGCTATCGACGGCACTTTGGATGCGAAGTCGGCGAAAGCCTCGCTGTATCCGTTTCCGAGTATGCCGTCGGCGCTCATGAACAACATGCTCCAGAGCAATATGGCCGACGATATCGCTACGGCTGCTTTGTTTATCTTTATTTTATCTTCGAATGCGATACACAATATTGCCGCAATGAAGATTGCCGGCATTAAAGCATAAATCATAATTGAGTAAGAGTTATATGATTATCGTAATATTTTCCGAAAAACATGGGTTATCGCAACTATTATATCGTAAGGCGGGGCTTTACAACTCTGCCAGCAATACTTTCATTACTTCGATGAATCCGACCGTGCTCTCTATGTCGAGCCGTTCGGAGGGAGAGTGCACCCCTTTTATGTCGGGTCCTATAGATACCATGTCTAGTTCAGGTTTTTTTGCCAAGAACAGTCCGCACTCCAAACCGGCATGTATAGCCTTTATCTTGGGGGTGCGTCCGTAAACTTCGCGGTAGGCCTCTACCGTTTTGGCCGTTAACGGCGAGTCGGGCGACGGAGCCCATCCCGGATAACCGTCGCTCTGGCTTACATCGGCTCCGTATGCCTCGAAGTGAGCTTTCATTACTGCGGCCAGCCACTCTTTGCGGCTGTCGGAAGAGCTGCGTTGCGAGGTGCTGATGATTACGCGTCCGTCTTTTATCTTCACGGATGCGAGGTTGGTGCTCGTCTCTACCAATCCGTCTATCTCGGCGCTCATGGATATTACGCCGTTTACAGCGGTGAACAGGGCTTCTGTCAGACGGTAGCCGAGGTCGGTGGTTAAAGCCTCTCCTTTGGCCTCGCCTGTGCGTGTCATTTCTATCTTGAGCGACGGCTCCGTTTTGCGGTACTCCTTGCATGCCGCCGAGTTTATGCGTGACACTATAGCCTCGGCCTGACGCACTGCCGCCGGTATTATGGCTACGGTGGCTTCCGCCTCGCGCGGTATGGCGTTGCGCAGATTTCCGCCGTCTATGCCTGTTATCCATAACGGGGTCACCTCCAGGAGGGCGTGCATCACACGGGCGAGCAACAGGTTGGCGTTGGCAAGCCCGGCGTCGATGTCGTCTCCCGAATGTCCTCCTTTAAGGCCGCCTACACGTATAGTCACCGCCGTCAGTCCGTCGGGTACTACGGTGCGCTCCGCCTTGAACGACGCCACCGTGTCGATGCCGCCGGCACACCCTACGAATACCTCCTCGCGGTCTTCGGAGTCGAGATTTATAAGACGCGGGGCCGTGATCATATCTTCGCCGAGCGAACGGGCTCCCGTCAATCCGGTCTCCTCGTCGACGGTGAAGAGTGCCTCTATGGGCGGGTGACTCATGTTTTTGTCGTCGAGTATGTATAACGCCGTAGCCATGCCTATGCCGCAATCGGCCCCGAGGGTCGTTCCGCGGGCGCGTACATGGTCTCCGTCTACGTAGGCCGGTATTGGGTCGTTCTCGAAGTCGATGTCTATGCCGGGGTCTTTCTCGCACACCATGTCCACATGGCTCTGCAAGGCCACCGGTTCCGCAGAGGCGCTGTTCTGCGCCTCTTTGAGTATTGTTATGTTGCCGGCTTCGTCTTCACGGTAAGCCAATCCACGTTCTCGGGCGAAGTCTCTGAGCCATGCCAATATCTTGTCCTCGTGTTTGGAGGGACGCGGTATCTGCGTTATACGTTCGAAGATGCTCCAGAAAGGTGTCGGTTCGAGTTCCGATATTTTCATCGTCTGCTTTTTTTGTTAACTAATGTTGCCTCTATTGCCGGATGGCCTTGCACATACAGGCTTTTCAGCAGCTTGGCTATTTCGGTGTTGTCGTGCATGCCGGCCAACGGTTCTAACATGCGGCCTGCGGCGAATATGGCTACCGGCGCGGCAGTGTGCGAGCCGGTGGTCCATCCGAGCCCTGCCGCCCTCGATACCAGTTTCGACGCTTCGTATATGGCTTCGCTTTTGCTGTTCGCGTATATGCTTTCGAGGCGCTTCCATTCGTCGTCGTCCACCTCTATGTCGCCGCCTAGCCCCCACGTCTCTTCGAGGGCGGTGCGGGCATCGCTCCATGCCATGTCGCTCTGGCGCATCATTGCGGTCAACATGGAGGCCGAACATTTCACACCGCTGAGACAGTCTATATTCATTGTATAGCCGCTATCGTAGTTGCCGAGGGCGAAACCGCCGGTCTCATGGTCGGCCGTCACTACTATCAACGTTTCGTCGGGATGTAGTCTGTAGAAATCGTATGCCACCGCCACGGCTTTGTCGAAGTCGAGCACCTCCTCTATGGCTGCTTTGGGGTCGTTGGAGTGACATGCCATGTCTATCTGTCCTCCCTCTGCCATAAGGAAGAAACCCTCATCGCCGCCGCGTTTGGAGAGATAGTCGATAGAGGCCGCTACCATGTCGGCGAGCGTCATGTCGTCGTCGGAACGGTCTATGGCCATGGCAAGAAGGTTGGATGGAGCCTCCTCGCGTTCCGTCAGTAACACGGGCGTTTTTACGCTTTTCATCTTTTTCAGTCCGTCGCGGCCTCTCAGACGTACATAACCCGCCTTTTCATAAAGGTCGTAGACGTCGACGTCATCCTTGACCGGTTTGAGAAATCCCGAACCGCCGTAGAGGTCGAAGCCTGTCTCTATGCCGTCGAGCGCTATCTCGTGATACAGGCCTCTGTTGGGCCGATGCGCGTAGAATGATGCGGGTGTGGCGTGGTCTATGCTTACGGTGGTTATTATGCCTACGGCTTTGCCGGCCGCCTTAGCCGTGTGGGCTATGCTGTATAGCTCATGATTGTCGGGTGCCATTCCTATCATGCCCGAGTCGGTTTTGGTACCGGAAGCCAACGCAGTTCCTGCCGCCGCCGAGTCGGTGATGTGGCTGTCGGAACAATCGGTGGTGGCTATGCCGGCTATGGGCAGTGTACACATTGTCAGCTTGTGGTTGCCGTAGCCGTAGAGGCCGATCCCTGTGTAGCTCGATGCAGTGCGTGCCGAGTAATATTGCGCGGCGTTTATAACGGGTATGCCCATGCCGTCGCCTATGAAGTAGAAAACGTATTTGGGTCCGTCGGCCCACAGTGCGCTCACCGACAGACACGACAGGAGCGTCAGTAACAATCGTCTCATTTGCGGAATATTTTTGCAGTTATATAATTCATCGTTATGTAGCACAGCCATCCGAAAAACAGGCCGGTGACCGTGCCGAAGAATATATCGGCAGGGTAGTGTACGCCGAGGTATATGCGGCTGTAACATATCGCCGCCGATAGTGTCATGACCGTCGCTGTGTACCATCTGCGTTTGATTATGAGGGCCGTGAACAACGATACACCGAAGCTGTTGGCCGCATGCGACGAGACCGTCCCGTACAGTCCGCCCACATATCCGCGCACATTGTGTACGAGTCCCTCCAAAAGCGGCTCGTGAGTGGGACGGAATTTGGGCAATACATGTTTGAATGTGGTCGATACCCTGTCGGAGAAGAGCACTACCAGTGCGATGAAGAGTATGGCCGTGAAGAACATACGTTTGTCGTCGTATTTGCGCCACATGAGCCATAACGCCACTATACCTATAGGCACCAGTGCCAGCTTGCTCGATAGCGCCCACATCAGATTGTCCATAACCGGGCCTCCGTCGCCGTTGAGGACGAGAAATAACGACCGGTCGGCCGCGAGGAAACGTTCTGCGAATGTCATTGCGCCACCTCCTTTCCCCAGCTTTCGGGCGTGAAAGCGCGTTCCGCCACGGTGCGGTAATATTGTTGTATGTAAGCCTCGAACAGGTGCACCTTAGCCGGGTCGGCCCGCTCTTTTATGTCTATCTTTTTATGCGGGTCGGCCTTGAGGTTGAACAGGCTTTCCAGCCCGCGTTCCGAGAATTGATAGAACAGGTCGCCGTCCACTATGCCGTATGTGCCGTCGTAATATCCGGCGGCGAAATGTGGCGACGACGGGTCGAACGCGTCGTGTCCGAATGCTACGTAGCTGTCGTTTACACCTAACATGGGCAACAGTGTGGGCATTATGTCGAGGTGCGACATGGTCTGGTCCGTGCTCCCTTTCAGCCCTGCGGAGGGCATGTAGAACAGTATGGGTACTGTGTGGCTGTAGGGCGAGGTGCGCAGGAGTTCGTTTTCGGCTCCCGATCCGTGGTCGGCAACTATGACGAACAACGTCTTTTCGAACCACGGTTTTTTCGATGCCTCCTCGAAGAACTGCCCGAGGGCATAGTCGCTGTATCTTATCACCTTGTGTATAGGTAACTTGCCGTCCTCGAAGCGTCCCTCCATGTGCGGAGGCACCTTGAACGGCTCGTGCGACGAAAGGGTGAATATCGTGGCCATGAACGGTTGTTCGAGGCTGTCGATGTTGTCGAGCGCGAAGGGAAGGAATTTGTCGTCCCAAATACCCCATTTGCCGTCGAAATCGGCCGGCCCGTGGATATGTTCGTAATCCTCCCTCCACACGAAACGCTCTATGCCGGCCATGGCTCCGAATGCCGCGAAACTCATGGATCCGCGCGAGGCGCCGTGCATGAATGCGGTGGTGTACCCGAGGCTGTCGAGTATGCGAGGCATGGCGTGATATTCGGCCTGCGACTGCGGCAGACGCATGAAGTTCTTGTTATACGACGGGATGGAGGCCCATATCGCAGGCATGGCGTCTATGCTCCGCATGCCCCCCTGATACCCTTCGGCGAACAACAGCCCGTTGTCTAACAGCGAGTCGAGAAACGGAGTGTAGCTCGGTTCGGAGGCGGGGAACGACGGGTTGAGCGATTTTATGTGTGGCTTGCCGAAGCTCTCCAATACTAATAACACTATATTGGTCCCTTCGGGTAGTCTGGGCCGTGTCAGTACCGTGTCTGCGGTGGCGAGGCTTGTCAGGCTGTCGGGCGTCTCAGACAGGTGTATTGGGCGGTATGTTTCGTCCAGACTCTTGGTGCTCATGTATCTGACTCCCTCGAGTTTGTTGCCCCATGTGCGTATCACGCAAAAAGGATTGCTCAATACCAACTGCGACAGCTCCGGACGTACGAACATAGCGGCGTCGCTGACGTTTATGGGGAATCTGTCGCCTCCCATACGATAGCCGCGTATGCCCAGCACTGCTAAGAATGTGAATACGGCGAGCCAGAATGTACGCACGAAATAACGTACGCCCCGTTGTACGAGCAGATTCTCACCTCCGCGGTATCTTATTATTCTGAAACATGTCAAGTACAATAGTACGCATAGCCCTATCCATATCAACGTACCTTGCCAGTAGTCGATCAACATAGATCCGAACAGCTTGCCTGCCGTCGGTTCGCTCAGATAATGTATGTCGTCGGAGGCTATGCGGGCCAGTTTGTATTGGAAATAGAATATGTCGGCCGTGTCTACGAGTAACGCCACGGAATTGAACGTCATGAACAGAACGGTGACGAGCCGTTGCCATCCGCGTCTCTCCACGAAATCGAACGGCAGAAGCCACATGACTATGAAGAGTATGTTGACGTAAAATATGGACCCGGAGTCGAACACGAGCGATGCCTTTATCACGCTCCATAGCTCCGATGTAGCCGGTGTGCCTATTATGGTGCGGTTATAATAGTAGAAAACAATACGGCACAGGGCATATATTACGAAAAGAAATATAAAGCGCGCCAGCATCACCGGAACACGCGTATTGGATAGTTTTTTAAGAAACCACATGTCGATCTTAGAAATAAACAGAGGCAAAGTTAAAAATAATGGTAAATATATCAAATATGGAGGCGATGAGCAGGGATTATGCCATTCGATAAAAAACTTTCCCCACCTAACCGTCTTGTCTGTAGTTAGTTATTGCTGTATTGATAATTTGCTTCACAAAAAAACGTCGCAAAAATTTGTCAAAAGGGAAAAGATGTCTATCTTTGCACCCGCAACGTCGATTTATGGCGTTGCTTCCGATTGTCCTAAGT
>CAJURV010000036.1 GCA_910588925.1 uncultured Rikenellaceae bacterium | reverse complement strand
TTACTGCACTGTAATTTGTATGCTGTTTTTGCAGTTCGGTTTTGAAATTACAATAATTATATCTCTTTTGTAACCGATACGCCAAAAAAACGCGAATCAGGGTCGATTTTAGCGATTGCCCCTGATTCGTATTTTTGATTGTTGCTGTACGGCAAAAAGTTAAGCGATCGTCTGCTTGTCATTTCAATGCAGAGCTTGTATCTGTCTTGCTCTGCGTTGCCGAGAGACGTCGTCTGCGAAGTTCGCGATTAGCCGGGAGATCTTGCCGGACGGCAATACGGAAGGTTATTCCATCCGTTTGAACACCACGCGCAACGGCTCGAACGATCTGCCGTTCGGGTTGGTGACACCTTCCGTAGTCAGTGACAATGTCTTTTTGTTGAGGCGGGTTATTCGCGACGTGTTTATGCCCATCACCTGAAACGTCATGGTGGAGTCCACTATGTTGTAGGGGGTGGCGACGGCGTTTCCGTCCAGGGTGTCCGACAGCGACACTGTGAACGTCTCGTTGTCGAACGTCCAGTATTGTGGCTTTGCGACTATCTCTCGGGATGCCTCGACCCATTCGCCTTTGCCGTCGGGCACCGACGCTTCCACGAGCTTCCATTTGCCTGCGATGCCGCTACCGTCGAAATCGTTTCCGCACGATGCCGCCAAGGCCGATAACAGACAGAGTGTAAGATATGATTTTCTCATAAGGGTGTGTTTTTGTGTATTTATACGGTTCCGTAAGTAGCTGTTGCCGGAAACGCCCGTCGCAAATATACTCAAATATCTTCATGGAAGTATATTCGTCCGTAGTCGTAGTGGCGGCCTGTAGGAGTGGACCGTATACCGCAGGTGTCGCAAAGACGATGTGTAACCAAGAGCTTTACCGGTGCTTTTTGTCGGCGGGAATCCGACTTATGTTCGGCCTATAAGTTCACTATCCTCAACTCCTTTGGGTACAGGTTGTTCACTCTCCTGTCTATCTTCTTTGCGAAACCCAGCGGAATGTCTTCGTAGTACACCAGAGATATTCCGTCGGCGTAAGGCGACGGGTCGGTGCCGGTACGGCGCAGATAGTCGAGTGCTTGCGATAGATCCAGTCGGCTGACGTTAAAGCGGTCGCGTTCGAGCCACGGGGTGAGGGCGAGGGAATGCGCCGGTTTGAGCTCGCCGCGGATAGTCTGTCCCATGAGCAGAGGGCTGTAGACCACTTGCAGGTGAGATGCCGCCATCTCCAATATGTGACGCGAGACGGAGGGGCAGGCGTAAAGGTTGTCTTTGAACGAGAATATGTCGAACCGTTCGCCGTCTTTCAGGTAAGAGCGCATCAGTGCGGTGTCGGCCTTTGTGCACGGAGTTACTGACGACCTTTTGCGTCCCGCTCCCGAGGCGACGACTCCGCCGCCGGCCTTTCGCAGCATGACGGCGAAAAGGCCCTCTCCCGCCGTGCGCTGGGGCATGAATCTGTAGCAACGGTGTACGACCCCGCCTGCGGAGGCTTCGGTCACCGTTATGCCGCTATGCTCCGGCAACGGAACGTCTATCGCCTCGGTGTCGAAGTTTTCGGCTATCCACTCAACGGTCTCCTCGTTCTCGTGGCGGTTGTATGTGCATGTGCTGTATATCAGTATGCCGCCCTCGGCGAGCGCATCCCATGCGTCGGCTATTATCCTGCGGCCTCTTTCTACGCATATCCGCACGTTGTCGGGGCTCCATTGCTCCAGTGCCGCGGACTCTTTGCGGAACATGCCTTCACCGGAACACGGGGCGTCCACCACCATTATGTCGAATATGCCGCCCATTGCGCCGAACGCGGACGGATCGCTGCTCGTGACTATGGCGTTGGCAAGTCCCCACTTGCGGATGTTGTCGGCCAGCACGCATACGCGTCCCCTTATCACCTCGTTGGCCACCAACGTGCCCTCTGTGCCTAGCAACGACGACAGATGGGTGCTCTTGCCGCCCGGTGCGGCGCACAAGTCGAGGACGCACGGATGTTCTGCTCCCGATGCGGCGAGCGCCTGACGCGCTAAATAACCCACGAACATGGAGCCGGCCTCCTGTACGTAATAGGCTCCCCCGTGAAAAGCGGGGTCGAGCGTGAATACCGGACGTTCCGGGAGCGAGAACCCTTCGTTGCACCACGCTACGGGAACGGCTCCGAGAGGCGGTCGCCACCCTTTGTAAGGATTCAGACGCACCGAACACGACGGTTCACCGTTCAACGCCTCTATGAATGACGGTATCTCCTCCGGGGAGAGAAATTCGCGGAGGGAATCTGTGAATGCGGGCGGGAGCGTCGGCTTATCTCTCGATATGTGTTGCGTAGGATTAAGCCTGGCTGACGATTGCGGGCGTTTGGTGCTCATTATGTCGGTTATGTACGATCTTTTGTTGAATATTCTGTTTTTTATCCGCTTCCCTTAGTCGGTACCTCGCAGCGGATACGCATTCCGGTTGGCGGGTGGATGAACGAAGCCCCGGCCGGCCGGAATCTTAGCGGCGGCATGCCTGCAAGATAGGCTGTTCGGTCCGGACCTTTGCGCCTATGCGTTTTTCGGCAGGCTCCGTGCATATAGCTGCCCGATATGGCCCGACGTAATACGCCCGACGAAAACGCTCCGGCATCGCTTCATATCATGCGCATCGAAGATGGGCCCTGTCTACTTATTGATCTCAGATACGATCTTTTCCGTGATTATGTCGAAGTGGTCGGCGCTAAGCACGAAGTCGTATCGGTCTACGTCCACGATTATGACACGTCCGTCGTATCCGGCTATCCAGTCGTCGTACAGCTCGTTGAGTCCCTCTAGGTATTCGGGCTGTATGCCCATCTCGTATTCGCGTCCGCGACGTCTTATCTGGCTTATCAGCGTGGGTATGGAGGCCTTGAGGTAGACTATTATGTCGGGGCGGCGTATTCCGGCGGCCAGCAGGTCGAAGAACGTCATGTAGAGCTCGTAGTCCTGTGTCGACATCAGACCCATGCGGTTGAGGTTGCGAACGAATACGTAGGCCTCCTCGAAGATGGTGCGGTCTTGTATTATATCGTTCTTCGAGTCCATTATCTCCTTTACCTGCAGGGTCTTCTTGCTGAGAAACGACATCTGTAGGTTGAACGACCAGCGGGCCATGTCCTGATAGAAGCTGTCGAGGTATGGGTTGTCTATGCGTTCGAAGAATGGTTCGTAGCCGAGCCTGCTGGATAGCATCTCCACCAACGAGGTCTTGCCGCTGCCGATGTTTCCGGATATAGCTATGTACATGTCCGTTGTTTTTATGAGTTACGCACCATCTCGTGCAATGCCTCCACGTAATCGCGCGACGGCGACAGACGCGGTATCTTGTTTTGTCCGCCGAGCTTGCCGCGCGAGGCCATCCAGCGGTAGAACGTGCCGGGGGGCAACGTCTCTATGCGCGGAGCGTAGAGGGTGGTGTCGCCGCTGCGTTTGGCGTCGTAGTCGGAGTTGAGACGACGCAGTGCCCCATCGAGCTCGGCGGCGAATAGGGCCATGTCTGCGGGCTCCCTTTTGAACTCCACGAGCCATTGGTGGGCCCCCTTGGTGTCGGCCTCCATGAAGACGGGGGCTACGGTGTATTCCGCCACCTCTGCGTCTGTTGCACGGGCCGCCTCTCCTATGGCCCTCTCCGCATTGTCGACCATCAGCTCTTCGCCGAATGCGTTTATATACTGTTTGGTGCGTCCGGTGATCTTTATTTTGTAGGGGGATGTGGAGGTGAACATTACCGTGTCGCCTATCATATAGCGCCACAGGCCGCCGCTCGTAGAGATAATCATGGCGTAGTTGACGCCCTTTTCGACCCCCTCCAGCGGTACGGCCTTTTCGGGAGTGTCGAGGTCGGCCACCGGCAGGAATTCGTAGAATATCTCGTAGTCGAGCATCAAAAGCATGGCGTCGTCCGCTGGGTCGTCCTGTATGGAGAAGAATCCCTCCGAAGCGTTGTAGGTCTCCATGTAGTGCATGTCGTCGGAGGGTATGAGGCGCCGGAATATCTCCCTATACGGCTGAAAGCTGACCCCGCCGTGCATGAAAAGCTCCATGTGCGGCCACACCTCCGAGATGTTGTCTTTGCCGGTGTATTCGAGTATGCGGTTGAGTAGCACGAGGTTCCACGAGGGGACGCCCGCCAGCGACGTGATCCTCTCGCGGCTGCACCTCCGGCATATCGCCTCCACCTTGGCTTCGAACTCGGGTATGAGCGCCACCGAGGGGGGCGGCGTTCGGTTGAAAGAGGCGTAGAAAGGGGTGTTGCTTATGAGTATGGCAGAGAGGTCGCCGGTGGGGACGCCGTCGCTCGATTCCAGCCGGCGGCTTCCGCCTAACGTCATGGTTTTGCCGGCGAATATGTCGCTTTTAGGGTTATTCCGCAGATAGAGAGCCATTACGTCTTTGGCTCCCCTGTAGTGGCAATGTTTGAGCGAGGCGGCTGTTATGGGGATGTATTTGCTACGTTCGGCCGTGGTCCCCGACGATTTGGCGTACCATCTCGTGGGAGCGTCCCATAATATGTTGCCCTCGCCGCCGCGTATGCGGTCTACGAAAGGTCGCAATTCGTCGTATTCGCGTACCGGTATCGCCTCGGCGAAACGCCCGTAACCGCATCGCTCCGTAACTCCGCATGCCGCACCGAAAGGGGTGCGTACCAGCGAACGGAGCAGAGTGTCGAACTGTTCGCGTTGAACCTGGGCGGGCTCGCGCATGAAACGGTCTATGGCACGTAGCCTCCCGCCGAGCGTAAGAGAGACTGCCTTAGTCAGTAATGACATCGTTTTAAGGTTTTGGGTTGACGTCGGTTCCCGTCTCGTAAGACGGCCATACTGAAACAAAGATAATGGTTTTCGGATAACAAATTACATAAAAAATTTGCAATTTAAAAAATTATGTCTACCTTTGTACCATCAAACCGCGGAGTGGAGCAGTTGGCAGCTCGTTGGGCTCATAACCCAAAGGTCAGAGGTTCGAGTCCTCTCTCCGCTACTAAGTAAAGACGATTCACATTGCGGAGTCGTCTTTTTGTTTTGTGTCTCGCGGTTTGTTGCGGGGGATGTGTCGACGACAGTCGGAGTGCGCGTGTCCTATATCGCGGTGGAAGGGAATAGCTCCAACGGGAGGAGCGTGCTTTCATGGCATCGGTTGCATTTTCCATCCCTATTTCGTATCTTTGTCGCCTTATTTCTTTGTTTTAATATATAAGTGGCTGATTCGCGGTTGTTTGCGAGGAGGCGGGAATCTGACCTGATTATGGAATTATTCAGAAATCTTCTTTTCGGCACCCCGGGTTTATGGGGTGGAGGCGTGGCACATTCGGTGTTGATACTCTCGTTGGTGATAGCGTTGGGGGTAATATTCGGCAAATTGAAGGTGTCGGGTATCTCTTTGGGTGTCACCGGCATTCTTTTCGTGGGGATAGCGTTCGGATATTTCGGGATGAACGTAGACGAACATCTGCTTCATTTCATGAAAGAGTTCGGGTTGATATTGTTCGTGTACTCTATAGGCCTGCAGGTGGGTCCCGGTTTCTTCTCTTCTTTCCGTAAGGGGGGCGTTACACTCAACAAGCTGGCCGTGATAGTGGTGGTTCTCGGCGTGGGTGTAACCATTGCGCTCCATTACATAACCGGCGTCTCTATGCCTACCATGGTTGGCGTTATGTCGGGTGCCGTTACCAATACGCCCGGTCTGGGTGCCGCTCAACAGGCGTTCAGCGATATGCACGCAGGGGCCGACGCCCCCGAGATAGCCACCGGTTATGCCGTGGCCTATCCGCTCGGTGTGATAGGTGCTATAGCCTCTTTGCTGACACTGCGTTACATATTCAGAATAAATACCCGTAAAGAGGAGGAGGCCGCAGGTATAGACGGCGACGCTGCCGATCTGGTGAAACGTCCCGTGTCGATAGAGATAAGCAATCAGGCCATAGACGGCAAGAACCTGTCGGCCATACACGAATTCATCCTGCGCGACTTCGTAGTGTCGCGTATATGCCATCCGGGCGGCGATCCCGAATTGGTGGACGCCTCTACCATATTGCATTGCGGCGACCGCATTCTGGTGGTGGCGGCTCCGAAAGACATAGAGGCCTTAGTGGCGCTTTTGGGTCATGAGGTGGAGGCCAACTGGCATATAATGTCCAAGAACATGATATCGCGCCGCATTCTCATAACCAAGCCGGAGCTCAACGGCAAGCAGCTCTCCGACTTGCGTATCCGCAACACTTGCGGCGTAACCATCACGCGTGTCAATCGTGCCGGCATTGATTTGGTGGCCGCCGGTAACCTGCAGCTCCAGTTGGGCGACCGTGTTACCGTAGTTGGTCCCGAACACTCGGTGGCACAGGCCGAAAAGGTGTTCGGCAATTCGCTGAAACGTCTTAATCACCCCAACCTCATCCCCATATTCATAGGTATAGCGTTGGGTGTGCTTCTGGGAAGCATATCGTTCTGGATTCCGGGAATACCCCAGCCGTTGAAGCTCGGTTTGGCGGGTGGTCCTCTTATCGTAGCCATACTTATAGGCCGATACGGGCCGCAGTATAAGCTGGTTACCTACACTACCATGAGCGCCAACCTTATGTTGCGCGAAGTGGGTATAGCCCTGTTCCTCGCGGGAGTGGGTCTCGGCGCGGGCGAAGATTTCGTGCCCACGCTCGTGGCCGGAGGTTATGTGTGGATCGCATACGGCGCCATAATAACCATACTGCCGCTCGTGGTGTCGGGTATCATAGGCAGGTCGTGCTGCAAGCTCAACTATTTCACTCTCATAGGCGTGCTGTCGGGAGCCACCACCAATCCGCCGGCGCTGGCCTACTCTTCGGAGCAGACGTCGTCGGACGCTCCCTCCGTAGGTTATGCCACGGTCTATCCTCTGTCGATGTTCCTCAGGGTGTTGGCGGCCCAGCTTCTGATACTCATATTCGGATAGGGCGCGGGGTACCGCTTTGAGGCAGTGTACGATTTTTTGGTTATTAGTCATAATATAGTAATTTTGCAACATTGAAATATCGGCGGGCGACCGCAAACAAACATAAACCTTATGGGAAGAGCATTCGAATATCGCAAGGCGAGAAAACTTAAACGCTGGGGTAATATGGCCCGCACCTTCACCAAGTTGGGCAAAGAGATAGAGATAGCGGTAAAGGCGGGCGGTCCCGATCCGAGCGGTAACACGCGTCTGCGAGTGTTGATACAGAACGCCAAGGCGGCCAACATGCCCAAAGAGAATGTAGAGCGCGCCATCAAACGCGCTGTAAGCAAAGATACCGCCGACTACAAGGAGATGGTGTACGAGGGTTACGGCCCTCACGGTATAGCCGTACTCGTGGAGACGGCCACCGACAATACCACCCGTACCGTAGCCAACGTCCGCAGTTACTTCAACAAGATGGGCGGTACGCTCGGCACATCGGGTTCCGTGTCGTTCATGTTCGACCACAAGTGCGTTTTCAAGATAGCCGCTAACGACAGCATCGATGTAGACGAGCTTGAACTCGAGCTTATCGACTGCGGTGTGGACGAGTTGTTCGTAGATGAAGGCGAGATCGTGATATATGCCGGTTTCGAATCATACGGCGCTATTCAGAAATACCTGGAGGACCACTCGCTGGAGATAATCAGCGGTGAGTTCGAACGTATTCCCACCGACTATAAGGATCTCGACGAAGAGGGCAGAGCCTCTATAGAGAAGCTGGTGGAACGCCTCGAAGAGGACGACGACGTCACCTCCGTTTATACCAATATGCGTCCCGCCGACGAGTAAATAGAGCTCCCGGGAGTGTAAATGTAATCTATAATTTGCAGAATCAAGAAATTAGTTTTACATTTGCACCTCGAACTTTGCATAGCAAAAATAATAAAGAGATAAAACGATGAAAAGAACATTTCAGCCCTCCGTTCGCAAGAGAAGAAACAAACACGGTTTCCGCACCAGAATGGCGACCGCTAACGGCCGTCGCGTTCTTGCAGCCCGCCGCGCGAAAGGCCGCAAGAAGCTGACTGTTTCAGACGAAGTACGTCACCGCTAAGAGCGTCTTCTCTAAAGGGAAAACAGGATCGTATGTTTATGCGATCCTGTTTTTTATGATCCGCCGGGAGACTATGAATGAAAGCCTCGCTAGAGTTTCACCCGTAATCTCCCTGCAGATTATCCCATGTATTTTTGAGTTTTTGAGGGGAAGTTACTATCCATTGAGAGGCGCGGCCCCCGCAGGCTCCGTCCATTGTGTCGTTAGGTAAAATACAAATCCCCGATACGATGTATTCACCAAACGCGCTTAAACGCCACAACTACATCCTGCGATTCTAAATGAACCGTTTCATCTTGTCTTACAGTCGTTTCAGCAATATAGAGCTTAGTCCCGTCACACTCGATCTTACAGAAAACACATTCTTGTCGAAAAAAGCTTCAGGAAAACCAGCCGCAAGGCCCGAACACGACTCTGCCCGATGCCGTAACCAATAAAATTCTGCGACTCTGTCATGGAACAGGATCATACCCCGCCCCGCCCCACTGATTGCATGATACAATCCTTTTAACGGCAAACCAGGTGCCTTTAAACAACCCATGCTTACGCAACGCCTCGGCGGCATATTGCGAACAAGTGGGAGTGTAGCGGCATGCGGATGGCAGGTGCGGAGAGACCACCCGTTTGTATATGAATATCAGGGCGAGAGGTACGGATATGAGAATATCCCTGACAGTAAGTCCGTTATTTTTGGGCTTCGGCGCAGACCTGCGAAAGGATCCGTTCGACCGACCGTGCGATTGTGTCATAGCTCTCCTCCTTTTTAGAGACGTAGATAAACGCCATATCGACATGCCTCATGCCGTCGTACGCGAAACGGCCCTTATTGAGCCTGAACGCCTCACGGGTACGACGCTTGATTAAATTACGACGCACGGCGCTCTTGCTGTAACGTTTACTCACCGACACCAACATGCTCACCGGAGGCAGGTACGTCACACCCGATGCCATAGCGGCATCTCCTGCGACAGCCACCGCTTCATCTATAAGATAGACGCATTTGAACGGAAAAGAAAAGAATGAACCGCCACGGGCAAACAGCGCATCTATATCGCGTTTGAGGCGTATTCGTTCTATTTTGGGGAATCTGCAGCTCACAGATCTTACTATTTCGCTTTCGCGGGCGTTTTTGTCGTTGTAGCAGAGGCCGACACGGTAGCGCTGGCACTCTTTTTCACAGAGGAGCTCTTTTTCTTTTTGGCTACCACCTTGGCTTTGGCCAAAAGCTGCTCGTTCAGCTCGGAGGCCTCGCGTATGCTGGCTGTGATATATTCGGTATCTATGGCTTCGCCTTTGTTGAACCGTTTTATATAGTTGTCGAGCGCCATCACCATAGACGGGCACTCCTTGGTAGGAGCCAATACCGACACCTCCATACCGGCATCTATGGCCGCCTTGGCCGTAGCGGTACCGAAAGCGGCGATCTTGCAACCTCCGTATATACTGCTGTCGAACGACTCCACCAATGATGCGATCTCGGCGGGAGAGTAGAACGCGAGCACACCGAACTTCTTGAGGTCGAGCTCCTTGATGGCATCGTTACATACCGTGCGGGCTAGCACCACCTTGTCGTATTTTATCTTGGCTTTGTCGAACGCCTTGAACATCTCGGGTTTATGAGGCTCCGACACCGCCACGAGAAAACGCTCCTCCTTGTGTTTGACCACGATATCCATCATATCGGCCACACTACCCTTGCCGAAAAATATCTTACGCTTACGGTAAACTATGTACTTCTGCAGATAGAGCGCTATAGCCTCGGTCATGCAGAGATACTTCATGTCCTCGGGCACCGTCACACGACACTCGTCGCATATTCTGAAGAAGTTGTCTATGGTGGTCCTGCTCGTAAAAATAACCGCCGTATGGGCCAGAATATCGACACGCTGACTACGGAACTCACGGGCCGACACGCCCACCACCTTTATGAAAGGCCTGAACTCTATGTTGAGCTTGTTACGTGTTACGAATTCCGCGTAAGGAGATTTGTCAGGGACAGCGGGAGCGGGCTGCGATACTAATATGGATGTTATTTTCAAAGCGTTTCTAATTTTTGTATAACGGTAATTATAAAGCTTATCGGCAATAATTCGACCATGCAAAGGTACAAAATGTATTGAAGAAATGAAACTCTCCAACGGATAAATAATTTTGTCAACTCTATCGTATGATGCAGAACCATAAGCACAAGGGCCGCCATTATGGCGTACCTCAACACCATGAACATATCGTGCGGCACGAACGCAGTCACCGCCACTACAGGGGTTACTATAAGACCCCAGAAACAGAACGTCAGCTTGTCGTTCAGACGCAACGCCTCGAAGAACATATACGACTTGGAGGCCCCTCTCACTATGCCTACCACCAATTTGCGCCACAACGCCACTATAGCTACGGCTGCCAGAGCTATTGGCATGATATGGTCCGATACGCCGTATCTCTCGCCACCCAGCCCGTAAGATCCGGCTACGGCGCACAAAGCAGGCGCCAGCGACAACACCAGCAACAACGACGACATATCGGTGAGCTTGATGATATTGACATCGAGCGACTCGGCCAACACACGTGCGGTATAACTGTAGAACTTTGCCTTGAACACCGAGGGAAGAAGCGGTTTGTAGAGGTAGAGCATACGGGTGTAGAGCACCATTATAGTCATAGCCACTACGATATCGTAGACGGGCGGCGCCACCGGCATACCAGGCTCCGCCTCCCGGGGCTCGAAAGGTACCGTAACGGCGGCCTCGCCGAGCACATCGTCAAGCTCCGCCGCTATGGGCACGCTACGCTCCGACAAGGCCTCGTAATCCTCAGCCGATACAGGATAACGGACGGTTTTGACGACGGTGTCGGGAGCCGCCGCGTATGACCTCGCAAAAGGCGTATGTTTCACCGTATCCGCATGTGCGGCAGTGTCTCGTTGTTGTACGGTCACAGGCTGTAATTTGGTGCAAAGATAATCAAACCGGAGGTAATAACACGAGTCTTAGGCAATTATTACCTTACAAAACTACCTCTTCGGCTTTTCGCCTTACGGCAACAAAACACATACCGACTCCACGCCGCAATCGAAACACACCTCGCGGCGGACAAACGCCACCGGAGGCCCGCATTACTGTGAATTACTTTATATCTCATGTTCGGACAGCCCCGGCATACTCCGTCACCGTCTCCGGAACATAAAGGATCACCTCTGCGGATTTAACGATGAGATTGCATATAAGTGACTAAATTTATTTAACTTTGGGAAACGATCATGACACGATAGATAGGATATTGGCATATAGACATGAGAGAAAAACTTTTGATATTCGGAGGCAGCCCCTCCTACAGGCGCAAACTGCTGTTCATAGCTTTGGCAATGGTGGTCGGTATAGGTTCGCTTCTGTTCTCCAACAAGGTAGTCCGGCAACTGGCGTCAAAGGAGCGAAGCGAGATAAGGCTATGGTCTCATGCCATGGCGATGATGGGAGACACCGACATGCACGACTCCCGCGGCCACTCCCAATTAGAAGAGCTTATACGCGAGATAACCGAGGACAACACCACCATACCCTCCATTATCACAGACAAGAACTACAGAGTACTCAACTACAGCAACATATCGGAGCAGACCGTATCGTCTTCGGAGAAGTTGCGCGCCGAACTGGAGCGTATGGCTTCCATGCACGATCCCATAGAGATAAACATATTCAACGGCAACAGGTTCTACATCTTCTACGGCGAATCGACCCTTCTGCGGGTGCTCAAATACTACCCCTATCTGCAACTCGGCATAATAGCCGGGTTGGTCGCCTTGGGCTACATAACTTTCCGCTCGTCCAAACGCGACGAACAGAACCGGGTATGGATAGGCATGGCCAAAGAGACGGCCCATCAGCTCGGCACCCCCACTTCGTCGTTGCTCGGATGGCTCGAATATCTGCGAGGGCAACAGGTGGAAGATTTCGTCATAGGGGAGATGGAGAAAGATATAAAACGGTTGCTGAAAGTGGTGGACCGCTTCTCCAAGATAGGCTCCACAACGCTTCTGACGCCACACAACATACACGAACTTGTCAGAGGCACGGTAGCCTATTTCAAAAGCCGCATACCGCGCAATGTGGAGCTACTCTACGACGACTCGGTGACCGTGCCCCTGCAAGCCACCGTTAACGACGCGCTTTTCGAATGGGTGATAGAAAACCTGCTCAAAAACGCACTCGACGCGCTACAGGGCAAAGGGACGATAAAAGTGGCGGTATATCAGAACGGCGGGTGGATATGTATAGATGTAAAGGACAGCGGCAAAGGCATCTCCAAATCGAACCAGTCACGCATATTCAACCCCGGCTACACCACCAAAACGCGCGGATGGGGCCTCGGTCTATCTCTCAGCCGTCGCATAATCACCGAATACCACAAAGGGCGGATATTCGTAGCCGAATCGGAGATAGACCGCGGCACTACAATGCGGGTGATGTTACGAAAGCTGTAATTTATTTACGACCGGCTCTTTTGTGGCACATTTCTGTAGGAGAATCAATCGTCTCCCGGAGACACGGATCGCTTTTAGATATACGTGATATTGTACGGAGCCGCACACCCGAGGAGAGCGATTCCGTTCGAGTCTTAAACTATGTGTGGTCATGGGGTCTCCCACATCGGTCAGACAAACTTATTTTGTTTTCGACTATCTGTCGTTGCGGTAGCACCAAGCCATCCGTTAATCAAAAGAAATAACCCTTTGGACAAACGGCCTGCAGACAGTCGTTTTTCCGGCAAAGTAAGATAATCATTCCTTTCTGTCAATATTGGTTTTTAGTGAAGAAAAACGGAAATTTGTAATCACAATACCCCGGGAGTGTTAAAAACATTTTTTATCTTTGTGGAGCCGGGTTACCGGCATATATATTAAGATGAAAGTGTTTTGCTTTTGTCCCGCAAGGAAATCTGGTAAATTTTCTGAAACACGGGATAACACAACACTCTTCGCCTTGTACAGTTTGTATATAACACATACATGCTTACAGGTGTGGGGTATTGTTTTATTTGTGTTTCGGGCATACCAGAGCCTCCTTGCGAATAAAACCAACGACTCCACACTTTCTTTTTATACCGAGATGTCCTGCGGAGTCGGGGACTATGCGGTCCGATGGAGGTTGTTCTGTGGGTTCTTCCCGTTATCGTGGTTATGCTTGCCGGCGTGGCGACATGGTCGTTGTCGGGCCGTCGCGTCCGTACCGCCGCCCGTAGCCGTTGTCCCGACAATGACGATTACGGCCGTTTCCGTCTGAGACGGACGTTAGCGGTTATGATCGCCGTGTCGATATGTGGCACAGCCCTCTCCGTAGCTTGGGTGTACGGGTGTTTTGCACTTGTGTTTTCATGTGTAGTGACGATTGCTGTCATCGCTGTGTCGTGGTGTCGGCTTGCCGTGAAACGACACGTCGCTGAGGTCATCGCCGCCGCTGTAGCTCTCGACATCAATGGGCTCGAAAGAGTTCTTGTGGAGGGCAGGTTACGATTCGGACTTTTGCGATACGAAAGATGTTATCGCACGGTGTGCCGGTCCTTTATTGCCGCCGGAGGTCTGTCGCGCGAGCAGGCGGTAGTGCTCGATATGCTGGCCGTTATGGATAGGGCTTCGGCATGTAAGGTCGCCGACGAGGCGGTGCGCGATTATGTGAAAGAGGGGTTGTCGTATGCGGAAGATCGCGATCTGGTAGACTCTCTGCTTCACGTTACGGGTGCGTATCTGTCGCCGGAGGTATGCTATGCACTGGCCCGTATCAAAGCCTCCCATTTCGAGACGGAGGAGTTGTGGCCCATATCGTTGTCGGATGCCGTTACCGATGGTCGGCCGTGCTATTACAGACACCGTGTGGCGGTGGTTCCCATAGCCGTTTGCGGCGGAAGACGTACGGCGGACGCCGACTGTGCCGAGCTGGTCGATCTTTATATCTTCAACAATGCGATAGAGACGGTATCTAAGAACAGCAGAACGTTTATGGTGCAGGATATAATAAAGATAAGACAGATAGAGAATTCATGCCTCTCTATGATATTCAGAAAGTCATGCGAACCGCTCGTGATAGTGAGCGAGGAGGCGATGGTGATAGGTGTGATAGTGGAAAAGTTGCGTCGCGGAAAGATGTCCGCTTCAGAGTCTGCGTCGTATCGTGCTTACTCCCCGAATTTGCGTTTGAGCCAGCGTGGAAATATTATCGCGCCGATGGCCAAATAGGGGTAATAGGTGATAAGGCGCCATATAAGCGCTATCATTGCGGCTACTCCTAGTTTTATTGCCGGCTCTACGGGGATGAAGTCGGAGAGATACTCTTTGAAGAAATATTCTGCGAAACCGCTGCCGCCCGGCGTCGGCATCACCAGCATCATTATCCACATCACCAACTGACGGGCGAACAGCAACAGGTGGTCGCCCACGGAGAAGAAAGCTAGCAATATGGCGTTAACCACTAAATAGCGCGAACTCCACGACAGGAATGTGGACGCTATGGTCTTGAACCAGAAAGCGACGTTCTTTTTACGTAGCTCGTACGAGCTGGTCACTATGTCGTCGCCCGTGCGTACCGCACCGGCATACCAGCGTCTCAGCGGTTTTATGCGGAATATCTTCAGCAATAGCCATCGTAGCCCTTGGGGGTTGACGAACAGACCGTACGATACTACCACAAGGTATGCCAGCTTTAGCGAGTAACCGGTGAGGGCTATGGCGAATATGCCTGTGGTGATAGCGTCGTGCGTGGCGGTATCGAAAAGGGTGTCGAAGCCTATGATCGCTATCATCAAGGGGAACATGACGATGAAGTAGAGCTCGTCGAAGAACGATGTAAGCAACACTATGGCCGAGCTTTTGCCCACCGATATTCCCTCCTTGTGTACGTATATGACGGCGAAGCTGGTGCCGCCCACCGCCGACGGGGTGACGGCCGATGTGAACTCCCAGAGCATAATCACCCTGAACGCCTGCATCCACGTGAGGGCTCCCTCGGACAGTATTTTTATACGTATTATGTAGCCTATGTCGCGCCCGGCCATAAATACCACGGCGGCGAACAACCACAGGAACGTTTCCGCCGAGAATGAGAAGTAAGAGAACAGTTCCGGGTCGAAGTCCCGGTAGATCATGTAGCCTACTACGCCCAAACCTATGATGATGGGGTAGATCATGTCTCGCGGCTTGATCTTCTTCAATAGGTTGCGTTGATCTTGGCTCATAACGTTTTATTGTTTAACTTCGCGAAGACGAACGGGAGGGAAGCGTTGTTCCGGTAGAGATGAGGCTCTTTTCCCGTTCGAGGTCGGTATTCGGTAACAGAGATCCGGCGGATTCTCTCTTTTATCGAAACGAAATTTATTTCGTGCAAAGTTAATAAATTATCCGGAAACGATATTTTACGATGTCATTGAACCGTGATCGCATAAAGCTCGCCGCGCATGAGGCGGGATTCGACATCTGCGGCGTCACGCCCGGCGGAGCGGTGGATGGGTGGTTGCGCGACGCTTTTACCGATAGGTTGGAACGAGGCTGTTACGGAACCATGTCGTGGCTTTCGCGTTATACCGACATGCGTTTCGATACGTCTCTGCTCATGCCCGGAGCACGCACGGTTATCATGTGCGCTAAAAGCTATCCGTTATATTCCGGCGGGTCGCTCGTAGCCTCGTATGCCATGCGCGAAGATTATCACCGTGCAGTGCGCGGCATGCTCGATAAGTTATGCGCATCGCTCCGCTCGGAGGGCGATTATGCGTTACGTCCTTTCGTCGACTCCGCGCCTGTGACCGAACGTTACTGGGCCGTGCGGGCCGGACTGGGCGTGTGCGGACGTAGCGGCATGCTTATCAATCCGGAGTTTGGCGGCGCATTGATGATAGGCGGGGTACTTGTCGATGCCATATGCGAGGGGGCGGATACTCCCCTTCATTACGATCCGTGTGGCGGTTGCCGGAGGTGTGTCGATGCGTGTCCTACGGGGGCTATATGCGGTGATGGCGGGATGGATGCCAGCAAGTGCCGCTCCTATCTTACCATAGAACATCGCGGGGAGTTTTCGTCGTGGCAGTGCGATGCGTTGAGGTGTGCGCCTACTGTGTTCGGCTGCGATATATGTTTGCGGGCGTGTCCGCATAACATGACCGTAGCGGAGCCTGTGCCCGGACGTTTTGCCCTGACGGCGCGGCAGTGGTTCGAGATGGGGACCAACAGGTTTCGTAAAGGTTACGGCGATACTCCCATGTCGCGGATTACTGTATCTATGTTGCGGCGTAATGCCGGAGTGTTGTTGCGTTAGGGGTTGGCCAGACGGTTCTTTTTTTGTATTGACGGGATGGGTATTAGCTGAATTTTTTCCATGGAGGTCCGAGCGGGGCGAGGGCCATAGACATGGATTCCTTATGAAAAGGTCTTTTTTGCGGGAAGTGGACTGTTGGCGTGGGGGAGCGATTCACAAGGGTTGGAGCCTGCGGGGGACCGCTTGAGCGTGGTGCTCTTTAGATTCCCGGCGTGGATTTAAGCGGAAAGGTCTATGATTGCCGGAACTTATGCGGGCTTCCGATGGGGGAAATTTCCGCCCGCTGCGAGGTGCGGCCGCTCATCTCTCGTGCCTCGGGATTTAACGGCGGAATTTGTGTTTACGCCTCTCGCTTCTCTCGTTCCACATCGATAAATGCGTACCATCAACCCGAATATCCGCGCAAAACCCAATCTTTACCTGCACCGCATCACCGGACACAATGTGCCCACCCGATATTCTATGATGTCACACATGTCACGCATATTAAAAGGGGCTGTGCCCCCTCGTTTTTGCTTCGCCTGCGGCAGTCGTTTTCTCGCCTCGGCAATCGAAACTTCGTTTCATTGCTCCCGGCTTATCGAAAACGTGTTCTTTTGTCGAGTGACAAAAGTAACTCTCCACGAAGCGGTACCCCCGGAAGGGCCGCCGGAGTACAAGCCCCGTCGTAAGCAACCTGTCGGAGGAGTAATTGACTGGTCATAAAAAAGGGGATCGAAAACCACGTTTCGATCCCCTTTTTTATATGCGAATATCACACAGTCATGATCTCGGCTTCTTTTTTGTCGAGTTCGGAGTCGATCAGTTTGTTGTATTTATCGGTGATTTTCTGTGCTTCGTTTTCGCCGTCTTTGGCCATATCTTCGGGCATGCCGTCTTTCTGTGCTTTTTTGAATGCCTCTACGGCGTCGCGGCGGGCGGTACGTATGCTTACTTTGGCGTTTTCACCTTCGGTTTTGACCTGTTTTACTAATTGTTTACGTCGTTCTTCGGTGAGAGGGGGGATGCTTAGACGTATGCTTTCGCCGTTGTTGGAGGGTGTTACGCCTATGTTGGCGTTGACTATGGCTTTTTCTATGGCCGCTATGACATTTTTGTCCCACGGCTGTATCAATACGGTCTTGGCATCGGGTACGGTGACGCTCGCCACTTGGTTTATGGGCATTTCGGCGCCGTAGCTCTCTACTGTTATGCCGTTGAGCATGTTTACGCTGGCTTTGCCGGCGCGTATGTTGAGTAACGATTCCTGCAGGAAAGAGAGGCTCTTCTGCATTTTACTTTCAAGGGCGGACAAAATCTCTTTCGATTCCATGATATATCTTTTTAATTGTTTTTAACTATAGTGCCTATGTGATCTCCCGAGAGCACTTTGGCAAGATTGCCCGGGGTGTCCATGTCGAAGACGTATATGGGGAGATTGTTCTCCTTGCATAGGGTGAATGCCGTGAGGTCCATTATCTTGAACCCGCGGGCGTAAACCTCGTCGAATGTCAGGTCCGGTAACTTGACGGCCTTAGGGTCTTTTTCGGGGTCGGCAGTGTATATGCCGTCTACACGCGTGCCTTTAAGCAATAGTTCGGCACCCGTCTCCACGCCTCTTAGTGCCGAGGCCGTGTCGGTGGTGAAGAACGGATTGCCGGTGCCTCCGGCTATTATCACTACATAACCGGCATCCTGCGCTTCGCGGGCCTTGGCTGGAGAGTATATCTCGCCTACTGGCGCCATGTTTATGGAGGTCATGACGCGGGCTTTGGCGCCTATGCCCTCGAGCGCCGACTGGAGGGCCAGCGAGTTGATGACTGTGGCGAGCATGCCCATCTGGTCGCCTTTGACGCGATCGAAACCGCGACGGGTGCCGCTCAGGCCGCGGAATATATTGCCGCCACCTATCACTATGCCCAGTCGTACGCCGCTGTCGGCCGCCTCCTTTATCTGCGAGGCGTAACTCTCTACCATGGCTCCGTCTATGCCGTAGCCTTGCGAGCCCATCAACGACTCGCCGCTGAGTTTGAGCAATACTCTCTTGTAAACCGGTTTTATCATCGTTATAGTCGTTTGTTGTCTATTCGTTTGACGGTCTGCACTCCGACAGCGACGATAGTCTCTGCACGGCGTCGGCTACTCCTGTGCTGTCGTCTCTCTCCATTGCCAGACGTAACTGCTCCGTCGCAGCACCGTATTCGTCTATCGTACGGGCCATCGTTTCGGCCTTTTCCTCTGCATTGCGCAGCATAGCGTTCTTATCGCAGATCTGACGTTGCTGCTCTGCGAGCAATATCTCGCGTTCTACGAGCTTGCCTTGTGTTTCGGCAAGATGTTTCTGTACCGTAACAAGGCTTTCGGCCTGTTCGTCCATACGTCGTCCCCGCTCGGCCAGGCGTGACCGGCTCTCTTTAAGGCGCGAGACGACCATAGCGTTTTCGCTGTCGCTACCGCGGAGCAGACGGAGATAACATCCGCGCATACTGTCGAGCTGGCGGTTCAGACGGAGCGTGTCCTGTAAAAGCGCCAAACGCGACGACGACACCTGCCGCAACCGTCCTTCGAGCATCTCTATGCGTGCCGCACTCACGCTGTCAGCGCGGTGTTTGTCCTGCGACAGTTCGGTGTATTGGCGGAGCGATACGCAAGAGCTTAATAATGCCGAGGCTATGACTGCGATGTATATCGTATTGTGATTGTGGTACATTTTTTGTTGCTTTGACGTCACGAAGATAATGAAAATTATCGTTAACACGGAATCCGTAAGCGATAATAGATTAATTTTCCAATATTTTCGGTATAAACTTATTCTAATCGGGAAAAAATATATATATTTGCCTACCATTTATAGAGGGCATTTGTTTAAAAATTAACAATTCGATAATATGGAAGAATACAGCCAGTATGACGACATGGGCGGCGTTCCCCAGCAACAGTCGTCGCTCAAGGGTTACAAGATCGTTATCGGCCTTATGGCATTGGTTATGATAGGTATGTCTGTTCTATATTACAAGCAGATACAGATGTTGCGCGGTTCGTCTGAGGAGCTTACCGTGGAGCGAGACAATCTTTTGGCCAATCTCGATTCGCTTAAGGTGGACTTCAATAATATACGCACCGAGAACGATACCATACGTCAACAGATAAGCACCGAACGTTTCCGTGCCGACTCTCTCATGGAGCAACTCAAGAAAGAGCGTGGCTGGAGTTACGCCAAGGTTAAAAAATACGAGAAAGAGTTGAGCACGCTAAAAGGGGTGCTCAAAGGATATATCCGCCAGATAGACTCTCTCAATCAGCTCAATACACGTTTGGTGTCGGAGAATGCGGCTATGAGACGCGATATTACCGGTTTGCGTCTGCGTGCCGACAAGGCGGAGGAGTCGCAGCAGGAGCTTCAGGCGCAGGTGCGCAAGGCATCGGTCGTTACGGTGCGCGATATCAACCTGAGCGCGCTTAACGGTAAAGATCAGGAGGTGAAGAAAGCACGTCGCGCCACCAACTTGCGCGTAGACTTCATCCTCAACGCCAATCCCTTGGCCCAGCTCGGCGAACGTGACGTATATGTACGTGTCAAAGGTCCCAACGATATGATTCTCGGAAACGCCAACAGCGGTCTGTTCCAGTATCAGGGTCAGAAGATAAACTTCAGCGCTAAACGTACTGTAGATTATCAGGGCGAGGATCTGCCCGTAGCTATCTATTTCGGTGGCGAGTCGATAACCGAAGGGCGATATAATATAGAGCTCTATATGGATGGTTATCTTATCGGTACCAATGAGATAATTTTGCAATAGGTTTTGCGGGCCGATGCCGGAATACGGCTGGCTCTTATAGGATACGGAGAGTTCGGTGTTTGCCGGACTCTTTGTTTTTTGTATTAGGTCGGTTGGCGGGACGATTCGTTTCTTTTTGGCTTGATGGTACGCGCATTAGTTATGCTTTTCCCCGGATGGCGGTACGAGCGGAGCGAGTGCCATAGACGAGGATTCCTTATTAAAAGGTCTTTTTTTGTGTGAGGTTGATTGTTTGCGTGGGGTTGGAGTGATTCACAGGGCCGGAGCCTGCGGGGCCCGCTTAAATGTGACGTTCTTTAGATTCGTGGCGGTGATTTAAGTTGAAAGGTTCTATGATTGATGGAACTTACGCGGGCCTCCGATGGGGGAAATTTCTGCCCACCGCGAGGTGCGGCCCGCTCATCCCTCGTACCTCGGGATTTAACGGCGGAATTTGTGTTTGATACCTCTCGCTTCGTTCGGGGCTTTCTGTCTGTGCGAGTACGTCTTGCGGCGTGTTTGAGTCTGCTTATTCGATTTTATGCCACTCGCTTCGCTCGGGCTTTGGCGGTTGGGAATATGCCTTGCGGCGTTCTTTATTGGTCGTTGTTAGGCGACGTTCTGTGCCTTGTCTTTTGTAGTTGTGTTTAGTGTAGTTGG
>CAJURV010000035.1 GCA_910588925.1 uncultured Rikenellaceae bacterium | reverse complement strand
TCCCGAGGAACGAGGGATGAGCGGGCCGGAGCCTCCCCCAACGGAGGCCCGCTTATACGATTGGTTATTATAGCATTTCCCGCTTACTTTATATAAAATCATTTTCTTGAATGTCACGCGAGGTGCGGTCCCCCGCAGGCTCTGACCCTATGAAACCGAACAAAATAGCTATAAAAGTACCATCACCATGCAACATATATTGAAAGAATCGTCTCTGCCCATCCAAACGAAAAGGTCTGCTAATGCGTATTACGGCCAAACCCCAAAATCATTATTTACAAATCATACAAAAAAAGCATAAAACACAATTCCGTTTTTTCATACAGCAAATGCCCCGCAAGACATATTCCATCCATCATGAAATCCTAAAAACGACAAAAGCCCTAAACAAACCGAAGCCCCCGGTTCGATTTTGTCTAAATCGAACCGGGGGCTTAAACCACATCGAGAAAATAGCTACTCCTCTTTCTGTTTCCTTTGTTTATCGGAACGTCCGAAAACGGAGATATGAACATACCGTTTCGGATTCTCCCTAATGTCTACCAACAAAGCATTCAGACTGGCCGACGATTTGTTGAGATTATCATACATTCCGCCGTCGGTCAGCAACTTGCCGATAGTCCCGTCTTTGCTCGTCATGGCTTTCACGGTATTATCGACATCTCCTACGGTGTTGTTAATGGATGCTATCAACTCGGGGAGCGATACGGTGAGCGTATCGCTTATCGACGACAGGTTGTCTATGGTACGTCCCAACTGCGGCGCCGTGCGGCTCAACTCTGCGGTAAGCACGCTCAAGTCGGACGTTATGTCACCCAACTTGACACGAAGATCGGATACGGCCATATCTGCATTACGGCTGGCCTTGTTTATATTGCCTATAGTAGACGAGATAGAGGCTATATTCTCGTCTGACAAAACCTTATTGAGCCCTTCGAGCGTCACCGAGAGCTGGTCGAGAGCGCCGGTCAGCCTGCTTTTCACATCCTCTATCTGGTCGGCTATATTGTTATCGACAGCCCCCTTGACGGTGTCGCCGTCTTTCAGAGGAATATCGGAATCGCCTATCTGCATCACTATGGCTTTGCCGCCTAACAACGACTTGCTGGCTATCACCGCCACCGAGTTGGACGGTATGACATACTTAGACCGCACTTTCATGGTAACGGTGACGGGCTCGTGTACCGAACCCACCTCCACGGCCGTCACGGTACCGACCTTGATACCGCGCACCAGCACCGGCGACGACACCTCTATATCGTTGCTCTGCTCATAACGAGCATAAAAAGTGTCGGTGCTAGCCAAAATATCCAAGCCTCTCAGAAAAGTTATACCCCAATAGGACGCGGCTATTATTATAATGCCGAAAATCCCCATCTTAACCTCTCTTCTTATCCTCATGTCTTTACTTTTAAATCCGTATTAAGGAGCCACGGCACGCGCATCGGCCACGGGTATGACGCTCCCCGAGGCGAACGACACCACGAAAGCGTCGGCAAAACCTTTCGCACGCACCTCTGCCTGCAAAGATAACGCTTCTTTATAAGATTTCACATTACCTACGAAATATTTATACCTGCCGTCTATCATGCGCTCCTCCGCCGACGAGGCATAGCACCCCAGCTCGGAGGCATTGCGCTTTATCGGCGATGCTGCGCTCTTTATCTGTATCTTGAAGCGTACGTTACGATACGAGCGCGCCGCGCCTCCCGTAGTGACGGCGGATGACGACCGCGGCGATACCGATACCGTCCCGTCGGCCTTGGCCGCCGCACCTTGCGCACCCGCCGACGAAGCCGTAGCGGAGCCGCCGGACGGTTTCACCGGAGCCGAAGGATGTTCCGCCCCGTAAACGGCATCCATCTCCTTTTTATATGTAGCGAAAGCCTCCGTTATAGACAGGGCTATATTGCGACATCCCGCATCCGACATCATATAGCGACGCTCGGTCTCGTTGCTCAAAAAGCCTATCTCCGTAAGGACACTGGGCGTAGCGGTACGCCACAACACGAGGAACCCGGCCTGCTTGACCCCGCGGTTGACCGAAGTGGACGGCATACGTTTGGCGTACTGCTCCTGAAGTATCTGCGAGAAACGCAAACTACGCTCGAAATAGGCGTCCTGCATGAGGGAGAACAATATATACGACTCGGCCGACGACGGATCGAAACCGTCATACACTTTGAGATAGTCGTCCTCGTACGTGATAACGCTATTCTCGCGCATGGCCACGTCCATGTTCTGCTTAGTCTTGCCCGGCCCCATCACGTATGTCTCGTAACCGCACGGAGACGGCGAAGTGGCGGCATTGACGTGTATGGATATGAACAGATCGGCATTGGAATCGTTGGACTTACGGCTACGGTCTACCAGAGCCACGGCCGAATCGGTGCTACGGGTGTACACCACAGTCACATCGGGGAAACGCCTCTTTATCTGATCGCCCACCGACAGAGCCACGCGCAAGGTTATATCTTTCTCCCGGCACCCGGAATAATTGGCCCCCGGATCTCCTCCGCCGTGTCCGGCATCGATCACCACTTTACGTACGGCCTGTCCGCATACCCTATCCGGCATGACGCACAAGAGGGCCGACATAGTCCAAAACAAGAGCACGACTAAGGGACGCTTCATAAGTGTATCGTTTGTCCTTTTGAGAAATTTTCATATTTTTGTGATTCGGACTAATGTGCCCATACGTGGCTAACACGTTGAGACAGCGACGATTCAGACATCGCCGGGGTTTACACACTGCACCGAGGTCCTCTGCAAAGTTAAATAAATGCGGCGATTTTGCATCACGATAAGTTAAAATACCTGCTCACTGTAGCGGTCTCATTGCTTTTCCTGCCCATGTTCGCTTCGGTGGGAGGCAGAGAGGCTAACGCATCGTCGCCGGACGAAACCGCCACGATTACGGCCGACACCGTATACGGCAGCCGTCGCGACGCACGCCGCCACATGCGCGAGATAGCCCGAGAGATGATAAACGGCCGCGACACCGTCTCCGCATCTACGGACAGCATCGGCGCCCCCGCCGCCGACAGCACCGGCACCGACAGCCTCGAGCCGGTAAAATCGTTCCTCCCCGACGTAGTGACCGGAAGCAGCAAGGACTCCATAGTCTACGACCTCAAAAACAACCTCATATACATATATAACGACGGCCAGGTAAACTTCCAGGACAAGTCGCTCACCGCCGATTTCATAACGATGGACGTAGACGGCGATCTCATATCGGCTTACGGCTCCGTAGATACCCTTACCGGCAAATACAAGAAGCCGGTATTCAAGGAGGGGGAGACCGACTACAACATGGACTCCATCATATACAACACCAAGACGGAGATGTCCACCATACACGGAGTACTCACCAAGGAGGGCGAAGGCACGCTCCGTGCAAGGAAGATAAAGAAAGCCGACGACGAGATCTACAACATAGCCGGCGGCACATTCACCACCTGCGACGCCGACCACCCTCACTTCTACCTCGCCATGACAAAGGCGCAATACGTCAACGGCAAGAATACCAAGAAGATGATAATAGGGCCGTCGTATATGGTGCTGGAAGACGTGCCTCTGCCCATAGGGGTGCCGTTCGGCTTCTTTCCCATGATGAGCAGCCGCAACTCGGGGGTGATAATCCCCACAGTGGGCGAAGAGAACATCAAGGGTTTTTACCTGCGTAACGGCGGTTACTACTTTGTATTCAACGACTACATGGACTTAGCCCTCACCGGCGGCATCTACACCATGGGGTCGTGGGAGGCCTCGGCGATATCGACCTACCGCAAGCGATACAAGTTCAACGGCAACTTCAACCTCAGCTACTCAAAGGACATAATAGGCCAACGCGGCTCCACCGACTACGCCAACATGAACAACTACCGCATAATGTGGACCCATTCGCAGGACCCTAAATTCCGTCCCGGATCGACATTCTCGGCCAGCGTCAACTACTCCACCAGCAGCTACAACAAATACGATGCCACCAACATACAAGACTACGTCAGCTCGCAGACCAACTCGTCCATAGCCTATTCGCGCACATGGGCCGGTACCCCGTTCTCGTTGAGCACCAACCTGCAACACTCGCAGAACAACCGCGACTCGACGGTAATGCTCTCGTTACCCAACTTCGTGTTCAACGTCTCGCGCGTCTTTCCGTTCCAGCGCAAGAACGCTACCGGCAAACAACGGTGGTACGAGAAGATCTCGTTCAGCTACACGGCCACTTTCAACAACAACGTCTCCACCAAACAGAACAGGCTCTTTTCTAGCGAAATGTTCAAAAAGGACATGAAGTACGGCATGCGCCACGAAATACCGGTATCGACATCGTTCAACATACTCAAATACCTGACAATAAGTCCGTCGTTCAACTACACCGAACGGTGGTACTTCGACCGTGTCAACCGTGAGTGGGACCCTGTGCTCGCCAAGCAGGTGGCTACCGACACCACGCACGGCTTCTATCGCGTCTACGACTACCGCATATCGGCCAGCTTCACCACCCGTCTCTACGGCATGTTCGAGTTCAAGGACGGCGGCCCGGTCAAGGCCATACGACATGTGATGACCCCGTCGATAAGCGGATCGTTCGCCCCCGACTTCGGAGACTCCAAGCACGGGTTCTGGCGTCCGATACAGACCGACACACTCGGCACCATAGGCTACTACTCGCCCTATCAGGACAACATATACGGGGTTCCGTCGCGCGGCAGGAGCGCATCGCTTAACTTCTCTTTGGGCAACACTTTGGAGATGAAGGTACGTTCCGACAAGGACACCACCGGATATAAGAAGATCAAACTTCTCGAGAACCTGAACATAAGTTCGTCGTACAACTTCCTCGCCGACTCCATGAAGCTGGCACCGTTCGTCATATCGGCACGAACGACCCTGTTCAACTCACTGGGTATCAACTTCAACGCCACGCTCGACCCATACGCCGTCGACGCACAAGGCCGCAAGACACGCCACTTCGCCATGTCTCACAACAACAAGCTGGTGCGTCTGACCAGCCTCGGTTTCTCGTTCGGATACTCGTTCCGAAGCGTATTCGGGCTGGAGGGCGGCACGGGAAGCAACGCCCTGCCCGCCTCGGCTACCCCCGAGCAACAGGAGTTCTTTTCGCGCAATCAGGTCAGCTATGCCGAACAACAACGGCTGCTTTCGATGAAATATTACGACTTCTCGGTGCCGTGGAACCTGACGTTCAACTACAACTTCAGCTACTCCAAACCCGGCCTTACATCGTCTATCACACAGACGCTCAACTTCAACGGATCAATCAACCTGACGTCCAAATTCGGGCTCGACTTCAACGGAGGCTTCGACTTCGAGAGCATGAAACTGACACCTGGTTCGGTGACGCTCACTCGCGACCTGCATTGCTGGCAGATGAGCTTCACATGGGTGCCCATAGGTTTCCGCAAGAGCTGGAACTTCAACATAAGGGTCAAATCGGGAATGTTGTCCGACCTGAAATACGAGAAGAGCAGCGGCTATCTGGACAACATCTACGACAGCTATTACTAAACGGCCCGGCGGCACAATCTCCGACACTCTGCAAACGTTTATATACCTAATGAGAATAAAACATATCGTCGCCATATTCACGGCGGCTCTTTTAACAGGATGCACCGACATGAAAAACGAAAATCCGCTTCTCGGCCAATGGGACACGCCTCATAACACCGTCCCGTTCAGCTCCATAAAACTCGAACATTATCGCCCTGCGGTGGACGCGCTCGTAGCCGAAACACAGGCCGGCATAGAGGCTATCGCCGACAACCCCGACGAGCCGGACTTCCACAATACCATAGAGGCTCTCGAACACTCGTCGGACCGTCTCGGCCTCGCATGCAGCGTACTATTCAACCTAAACTCGGCCCACACCTCCGACTCGTTGCAACAGATAGCGATGGAGGTTAACGAGATAGTCACCGAACTGGGCGACCGCACACATCACAACCATAAGCTATTCGAACGTATAAAGGCGGTCTACGACAAACGCGACTCTCTCGGATTAGACGAAGAGCAAACCATGTTGCTCGAGAACACATACAAGGAGTTCGCACGCGGCGGCGCCCTGCTCTCGCAAGAAGACAAAAAGGAGCTGGGCAGGATAAACAAGGAGTTAGGCGCATTAAGCCTCGATTTCGAGAAGAACCTGCTCGACGCCACCAACGACTACATACTCCACCTTACCGAAGAAGAAGAGCTGGCGGGGCTGCCCGACTATGTGAAAGCAGCGGCCGCAGAGGAGGCTTCGGAGCGCGGCATGGAGGGATGGGTCATAACCCTGCAAGCCCCCAGCTTCGGTCCGTTCATGCAGTTCTCGTCGAGAGGCGATCTGCGCCGGAAGATATACAAGGCATACGGTAGCCGCTGTACCGAAGGCAGCAGCCACGACAACACCGCCATACTCAAACGCATCGCCGACCTCAGACGCCGTAAGGCCGCACTACTCGGCTACGACACCTACGCCGACTATGTGCTGGAGGAGCGCATGGCAGGCGACCGCAAAACAGTGGAGGATTTTCTCGCCGAGCTGCTCGACAAATCAATGCCTTTCGCCCGTCGCGACGTGGAACAGGTAGCCGCCTACGCATCGGCCAATGGACACGACGGCGAGTTTATGCCTTGGGATTTCGCCTACTGGTCGGAAAAGCTCAAGAACGACCGTTACGCCCTTAGCGACAGTATGCTCAAGCCCTATTTCAGGCTCGAGAGCGTGCAGGAGGCACTCTTCTTGCTCGCCGGCAAACTATACGGCATAACGTTCCGCGAAAATAAGGATATAGAGGTATGGCACCCCGATGTCAAGGCATACGAGGTGTTCGACACCGACGGAAGCTATCTCGCCGTACTCTACATGGACTTCTTCCCCCGCGAGAGCAAACGCGGCGGAGCGTGGATGAATCCCATGAAAGAGCTGACGCACATGGCCGGTGTCGACGACCGTCCACACATAACCGTGGTCACCAACGTCACCAAACCTACCGCCGACACCCCGTCACTGCTTACGTTCAGAGAGGTGGAGACGCTCTTGCACGAGTTCGGCCACGCATTGCACGGCATATTCGCCGAAGGGCGCTACACATCGCTCTCGGGCACCAACGTGGCATGGGACTTCGTGGAGCTTCCCTCTCAGATAATGGAGAACTGGGCCACCGAACGCGATTTTCTCTCCCTATGGGCCAAAGATTACCGCACAGGAGAGGTCATCCCCGACTCGCTTATAGACAAGATAGTAGATAGCCGCAACTACCTGAGCGGTTACGCATCGAGCCGCCAGCTAAGTTTCGGCATCAACGACATGGCATGGCACACCGTCACCGCACCCGTAGAGGAGAGCGTAGGCGTATTCGAGCGTAAGGCCACCGGCAAAACGTCGGTAATGCCCGCCGTAGATGGGTGCTATTTCTCGCCCTCGTTCTCGCACATATTCGCAGGAGGCTATGCGGCAGGATATTACAGCTACAAATGGGCCGAGGTATTGGAGGCCGACGCCTACTCCCTATTCAAGGAGAGAGGCATATACGACAAAGAGACGGCTGCCGCTTTCCGCAGGTTGCTCGCTTCGGGCGGCAGATACCCCGAAATGGATACCTATGTGAAATTCCGCGGCCACCGACCGCAGATAGACGCCTTGCTCGAGAAGACCGGGCTTACTGGCGACGACTCGAAAAAACAGACGCGATGAGACTTGATCTATTGACGGTATTCATTGCCGCTACGACGATACTATGCGGCTGTAACAAAGGCGACGACCAGAACAGCGACGGCGCACAACGGGAGCGCATACTCAAGTACACCGGCAGCCTCACCACTCCCGTATCGGAACGCGACGGCGTATTCATCACCCGCCTCAACACGCAGGCCGCTACAGCCTCCTTGCGCGTAGAGCCGGGCGATTCGGTGTGGATCGACTACGCCATGTACACGTTTTTCAGCAAACCGGACTCTCTGTTCGCCACCAACATCGCAGCGTTGGCCGCAGAGAAAAAGTTCGACACCCGATACATGTCGTTCGAGCCGTTAGCCGTGAAATACGGGGAGACCGAGCTCATAAAGGGGTTCGCAAGAGGCATAAACAACGCTTCGGTGCAAGATTCGCTCATGATATTCGTACCCTCCGAACTGGCATACGGCAACAAATTGGTGGGTATCGTGAAAAAATCGACTACAATCGCTATATTTGCCGATATAAAAAAGATACGCAAGCATGAATAAGATAATCGGAACATTCGTAACGGTCGTAACGGCCGCCGTCTTGGTCTCGTGCGCCGAACAGAAAGGCACCGACGACATAGCGATGGAAGAGGCGGCGCTGGCCGGATGGATGCGCAACAACCGTCCCGACATCCCCAAGATGGAGGACGGCCTCTATTACAAGATATATCCCGCCGGGACCGACGCCAAAAAGGTATCGCTCACCGACGGGGTGAGCTGGATTTACCTCACAGGGTTAGGCACCGACTTGGAAGGCAACTACTTCTTCAACATGTACGGCGATATAGCGCGCCGTTTGGGAACCTATACGGAGCTTACGCATTTCGTTCCGGAGATATACCGCTACATAGAGAGCCAAGACCTCACCTCCGGCGTATACAAAGTGTTGCCCGAAATGAGCGTGGGCGACTCCATAGAGATGTATTGCAGTTCGCGCTGGGGCTACGGATCGGGCACCGCGGAGGTATATGTCACAGGGTTCGAGGGTAACATCGACCTCTCCGGAAACACTCCCATATACCGCACTTTCCGCCTCAACAACGCCTCCGACGACCCTGCCGAAATAAGCGAGAAAGAGGTGACAGAATACGCCACTGACAAGCTCGACAAGCTGGTGTCCGACTCTCTCAAGAAGGGCGTGTATCTACGTATAACCCAGCCTGTGGCAAAAGGAGAGACCATAGGCGAGGAAGACGAGGTAGAGGTATTCTACACGGGCCGTTACATCGACGGCAAGGTGTTCGACACCAACATAGAGAAGGTGGCCAGAGAGAACAAGATATACGACAGCGAGAAATCGTACAAAGCCATGTCGGTAAAGGGAAACAGCGACTCTTTCGTAAAGGGTTTCATGTTGGCGGTAACCAATATGAAACGCGGCGAAAAAGGGACTGTGGTATTCACCTACAACTGGGGTTACGGCGTCACCGGCAACAATAGCGACGGCATCTACATCAGACCGTTCGACTCACTCGTATTCGACATAGAGATACTCGAAGAGGAGGACGATTAACCATGCCCGGCACCCTCTATCTCATACCCACTCCGCTCGACACCGCACGCGGTCTCTCCTACAGCCAACCGGAGGCGGTAAGCGACATTATAGTATCGCTCCGGCACTATGTGGTGGAGGAGTTACGCACGGCACGCCGCTTCATAGGCAGTCTCAAACGCGGCATCGACATAGACGGGCTATCGTTCGCGGTGCTAAACGAACATACGCCGCCTCAGGAGATAGAGGAGATGTTGCGTCCGGCGCTCGACGGCTTCGATATCGGGCTGATGTCCGAGGCGGGCGTACCTGCCGTGGCCGACCCGGGGGCAGAGCTTGTGGCGGCGGCGCATAGGAAAGGCATAAAGGTGGTGCCGTTGGTAGGCGCATCGTCCATAATAATGTCGCTTATGGCCTCCGGACTGACCGGGCAGACATTTACATTCAACGGTTACCTCCCGGTAAAGGACGACGCACGACGCACAGCCATCGCACGCATGGAGAGGACAGCCCTCGCCGACGGCTACAGCCAGATATTCATCGAAGCCCCGTACCGCAACGACAAACTATTGGACAACCTACTGAAAGTCCTGTCCCCTGCCATACGCCTCACCGTAGCATGCGACATAACATCCGGGCAGGAGTATATACGCACCGACACCGTGGCCGGATGGCGCAAAACAAACATCCCGACGCTCCATAAAAGGCCGACCATATTTATAATAGGGAGATAGAACGTGCCTTGCTATCAGCACGCATTTCGTCGGGCGGCAATATCTTCGCTAAGTCGAGCGCAATAAAGCCCAATTTTCTGATTGCGATATTAAAAAGGGCTTTTTATGTAATGCGAGAGAGGTAAATCTGCATGAGCGCACAAGCGTCTGCATTGAAGTCAATATAAAAACCGTGGCATCGGTTTATAGTCTGTCGTGAATTATAGGTATGTAGTTTGTGATGTCGTGTTGCCGAAAACGTTTTGAATTGTGTCATAAACATGTATTTTTGTTATTTTTTGCGGGAAATTGAGTATATTTACGACATAAAACAAAATATATGTTCGCAGACGCAACTTCGTTAGTACTGCTTGTCGCCTCCGTGCTTCTGTTCGCTGGTGTTCTGGCCTCCAAGCTGTCGTCACGGTTCGGTATACCGTTGCTTTTGGGATTTATTCTCGTCGGGATGCTGGCGGGGACCGACGGTATAGGCCGAATCTATTTCGACGACGCCGAGCTGACCCAGTTCATAGGTGTCATAGCCTTGTCGTTCGTGCTGTTCTCCGGTGGTATGGAGACGAGGATGAAAGACATAAAGCCTGTGTGGAAAGAGGGGGTGGTGCTCGCTACCTTGGGTGTCGCCATAACTGCGGCGGCTGTCGGGATATTCATACACTACATATATCCCCCTTTCTCCGTGACGCACGGTCTGTTGCTCGGAGCGGTCGTCTCGTCTACGGATGCCGCTGCGACATTCTCCCTGTTCCGTACGCGGTCGTCTACGCTCAAGAACAATCTGCGTCCCATTCTTGAGCTGGAGAGCGGCAGTAACGACCCTATGGCCTATTTCCTGACTATCAGTTGCCTGTCTGTAGTTATGAATCCAGATCTTTCGTTTTGGTCGCTCATTCCCAATTTCTTCAGAGATATGGCAATAGGCGTGGCTGTCGGTTACGGTATGGCCAAGGCGATGGTGTTCGTAGTGCGGCGTATAAACATAGATGTGGACGGCCTCTATTCGGTTTTGATGATAGCCATGATGATGTTCACCTACGCCATTTGTCAGGAGCTCGGCGGTAACGGTTTCATGGCTGTGTATCTCGCAGGTATAGTGGTTGGTAACAGCCGCTTTTCGCGTCGGCAGGGTGTCATTAAGTTCTATAGCAGCGTCACGTGGCTTATGCAGATAGTGATGTTCCTTTTGCTCGGGCTGTTGTGTTATCCCACGCGTATAGCTCCCATCGCCGGAGTCGGCCTGTTGGTGGCGGCTTTCCTGATATTCGTAGCCCGTCCGGTGGCGGTGTTCGTATCCACTGTCTTTTTCAGAAACCTTACCGTAAAAGATAAACTTATGTTGTCGTGGGGCGGTCTGAGAGGCGCCTCTCCCATACTTTTCGCCACCTATCCCATAGTAGTGGGAGCCCCCAATGCCGATACCATCTTCAATATAGTCTTTTTTATCTCATGTATGTCGGTGTTGCTGCAGGGCACCTCGCTCATGTGGGTGGCCGAGAAGCTGGAGCTGATGATACCTACCACCACCGTTATACGCGGCATGGCCATAGAGCTTTCCGAGTCGCAAAACCCTATCGCGACGGAGGTGGGCATACGTCCCGGATCGTTCTGTGTGGGTCAGACGCTTTCGTCGTTGGATGTGCCTGTCAATCTTTTGGTGATGCTGATAGAGCGCGATGGCGAGAGTTTCATACCCAACGGCAATACGGCCATAATGTCGGGCGACAAACTCTATATAATATCGGACCAGATGGAGAAGACAGACAGTTTCGTCGATTATCTCACCTCTAATTGAGGCGGGGGACGAATGTCGCCGAAAATCCGTGTGATGCGTTGAAAACTTTCGGGCGGATATAATAAATGCTCCCGCTTTGCGTTACATTAACGCATTAACCCAAGTGCGGCCGTTCGTCGCACGTAGAGCTTGAAAAACAATAACTATTATAACAATAAGTTACATGAATGATGTTGATATCAGAGAGCTGAGCGAACGCATCGAGCGCAAGAGCGCTTTCGTCGACATGCTTAATATCGAGATGGGCAAGGTGATAGTGGGCCAACGTCACCTTATAGATTCGTTGCTTATAGGGTTGCTCTCGGGAGGCCACATATTGCTCGAAGGTGTGCCGGGGTTAGCCAAGACACTCGCCATTACCACCCTCGCGCAGGCCGTAGACGCACGTTTCTCGCGCATACAGTTCACTCCGGACCTGTTGCCGGCCGACCTGTTGGGTACCATGATCTATAGCCAGCGTACCGAGGAGTTCATAGTCAAGAAGGGTCCCATCTTCGCCAATTTCATTCTCGCCGACGAAATCAACCGCTCTCCTGCCAAGGTGCAGAGCGCGCTGTTGGAGGCCATGCAGGAGCGTCAGGTGACCATAGGCGACGACACGTACAAGTTGCCGGAGCCGTTTTTGGTGCTCGCCACGCAGAACCCTATCGAACAGGAGGGTACCTATCCTCTTCCCGAGGCGCAGGTCGACCGATTCATGCTCAAGGCCAAGATAGGCTATCCCAAGCGCGAGGAGGAGCGTATGATAGTGCGGCAGAATCTTATGGGCACATTCCCTAAAGCCGATAACGTGATAAAACCGGAAGATATAGTAGAGGCGCGCGGCGTGGTGTCTCAGGTGTACATGGACGAGAAGATCGAGAAATATATCATCGACATAGTGTTCGCCACCCGTGAGCCCGGCGAGAGCAAGCTCGATAATCTTAGCAGTCTTATCGGTTACGGAGCCTCGCCTCGTGCCAGCATATCGCTCGCCAAGGCGGCCAAGGCCTACGCTTTCATCAAGCGCCGCGGATATGTGATTCCCGAAGATGTGCGCGCAGTGGCCTACGACGTGCTCAACCACCGCATAGGTCTCACCTACGAGGCCGAAGCCGAGAATGTCACTTCGGAAGATATCGTCACCGAGGTGCTCAATGCGGTAGAGGTTCCTTAACGGTTTTTTGAAACTTTTTGCCATGTGCGAAAGAAGATGTCCCGGGAATAGCCGTCGATAAACGTTCGCTCGTTTTTTTCGCCTCGGCAATCGAAACACTGTTTCATTGCCCTCGGCTTATCAAAAACGTTGAATCTCATTCGACATTTTCTCGCCTCGGCAATCAAGACTTCGTCTTATTGCGCTCGGTTTATCGAAAATATTCGTTAAAATTAAAAACAACCTCTTACCGTTTATGGTCTCACAGAGCGAGATATTGAAAAAGGTACGTCGTATAGAGATCAGGACACGCGGTCTGTCGAGCGAGATTTTCGCCGGTAAGTACCACAGCGCGTTCAAGGGGCGCGGCATGTCTTTCTCCGAGGTGCGCGAGTACCGTGCGGGCGATGATGTGCGCGACATAGACTGGAACGTGACGGCCCGTAGCCGTTCGCCGCACATAAAGGTCTACGAGGAGGAGCGCGAGCTCACCATGATGTTGGCTGTGGATGTGAGCGGGTCGCGTATGTTCGGTACCCGCACCATGCTCAAGAAGGAGCTGGCCGCCGAAATAGCCGCCGTGTTGGCTTTCTCCGCCGAGAAGAACGGCGATAAGGTAGGCTGCCTTCTCTTCAGCGACAGAGTGGAGCTGTTTATACCGCCTAAGAAAGGGCGTAACCATATATTGCATATCATACGCCAGTTGCTCGAGTTCGAGCCGTCCGGCAGCGGCACCGACATAGGGGGGGCGTTGCGTTTCATGACGGGAGCGCTCAAGAAGCACACCACCGTATTCCTTATCTCCGACATGATGGACGTGGATGTATCGGCAGGCAAGGCGCGTTTCGAGGAGCCTCTGAAGATAGTGTCGTCGCGTCACGACGTAGTGGCTCTTAGGCTCTACGACCGCCGCGACGAGAGCTTGCCCGACGTAGGGGTTATGGAGATGGCCGATTCGGAGAGCGGGCGGCGCGTGTGGGTCGATACCGGTTCCGCGGCGGTTCGCAGAGCCTACGACAGCCATTATAAGAAGTCGAGTTTCATTGCCGAGGGTACCCTGATGCGCTATAAGGTGGACACGGTTGCCGTGGCTACCGACGACGATTATGTCAAGTCGCTGATATTGCTTTTCAAACAGAGGAGGTAGGCTTTTCATATTTCGGGCGTTGTCGTAAGGACGTTTGCCGGGACGGAGATGAGAATAAAACAGATTACATATAACCGATGAGTATATTTCCGAGAATAGTCGCGATGTCGTTTCTGGCGTTGCCTTTGGTGTGCGGTGCTGTTCCGGCCGACACTCTGCGCGGCAATGCTCCGCGTGCGAGCGTACGTCTTGTGCCCGACACCATCACCATAGGCGACCGTTTCGTTATGCGTGTGACGGTGGATAAGGACCTGATGCAGCAGATAGTCTTTCCCGATCTTGCCAAGGCCGGCAGAGGCGATACCGTAGAGCTGGTGTCGATAAGTCCCGTCGATACGGTTGCGCGTGACGGACGTAGGCTTACTATAGCCGTGGATTACACCATGACATGTTTCGAGCCGGGTATTTTCGGTCTGGGGCGGGTGCCGGTGCTTTACGGCGACAAAAATATAACTGACACGATATATACCGATTCCGAAGATGCCGTACTTTTGGTCAAGGGGTTCGATATAGACACGTTGACACAAACCATAGTCGATATAAAACCTGTCAGACATACGCCTTTTACCTTCCGTGAGTTTCTGGCATATCTGACGACTCTCCCTGTTCTGCTGTCGCTCGCCGGTCTGTTGCTCGTTGCGGCGGCTGTGTGGCTGTGGCGTCGTTACGGACGCAGGGGGGCCGTGGCAGACGAGATCGTGGATAACGTTCCGCCTCACGAGAGGGCTATCCGCGAGCTCGAACGTCTGTCGGGCGAGAAGTTATGGCAGAACGGCCGTATAAAAGAGTATTATACGAGGCTTTCCGATATAGTGCGCGACTATATGGCCCGGCGTTACGGTTTCCCTGCTCTCGAGATGACCACTCCGGAGCTTATGGAACGGCTACGCGGTGCGGATGTGGATAAACGCGAGTGCGACAGGGCCGGAGAGATTCTCGGTCTTGCCGATTTGGTTAAGTTCGCCAAATATATGCCTTCCGTGGAACGTCACAACGAGGTCTACGACGAGGCCTATATCTTCGTGGAGGAGACCAAGGAGATGCCGTCGGAGGCGAATGAAACGGTAGATACGCAAAATTGATAGAGTCATGACACTGTTGATATCGGATATAGTCGGACATTGCCTTGCCGCATGTCGTGCCGTGCTCGGGTCGTCGAAGACGTGTGTTTTGGCGTTTTCGCTGGTGTGCGTGTCCGTCGCCCCAGCGTCGGCCCAGTTGGAACGCCGTTTTATCAGGAGCGGTAACAAAAGCTACGAGAGGGCGGATTACGACAAGGCGAGCGAGAACTACGTAAAGGCGCTCGATAAGAACAAGGAGTCGATCGAGGCCATTGCCAATATGGGTAACGTGCTCTATAAACAGGATAATTTCGAAGCGGCCGGAGAGATATTTTCGCGTTTGGCCGAGAGCGAGACCGACACCTTGCTGAAGGCCGGGGATTATTACAACCTCGGCAACAATCTTTTTAAACAACGCCGTTTCGAGGAGGCGTTAGAGGCTTACAAGAACGCGTTGAGGCTCGATCCTTCCGATGCAGACGCCAAATTCAATCTCGCATATACTCGCAAGATGCTCGACAAGGATCGCAACGATAACGGCGGTGGCGGCGGTAGTGGCGGCGACAATAAGGACGACGAAAACGATAACGGCGGTAATAATGACGATAACCGTAACGAGGGTAATGACGACGATCGTCAGGATAATGAAAATCGAGACGGAGACAATCAAAGCGACGATAGCCGCAATGACGACCGCCGGAACGACAACGGCAGCCGTGACGCATCCGGAGCGATGAGCCGCAAAGAGGCCGAACAGCTTTTGGATCTGATGCAGGCCGAGGAGAACCGCACCTCCGAGAAGGTGGACCGCGACAAGGCCGGTGCCGTAGGTGTGCGCGGCGGCAAGAACTGGTAAAAGGAATAACGATGATAGTACGATTCGCAAACCCGCACATGCTCTATCTGTTGCTTGTGTTGCCTCTGATGGCGGCGGGTTACATATACAAATGCCGGCAGGGAGGGGCCGCCATGCTGGTATCTACCGTGGATGGGGTGGCCGGGGCGCCGCGCTCCGTCAGGTATTATCTGCGTCATGTGCCGTTTATGTTGCAGGCGTTGGCGGTGGCACTGCTGATAGTGGCTCTCGCACGTCCGCAAAGTGCATCCGACAACCAGAGTGTCTCAACCGAGGGGGTCGACATAGTGTTGGCGCTCGACATATCCACCACTATGGAGGCGCGCGATCTGCGGCCCAACCGTTTGGAGGCGGCCAAAGAGGTGGCGTCGAAGTTTGTGATGGACCGCAAGGGCGACCGTATGGCGTTGGTGTTGTTCGCAGGCGAGAGTTTCACACAGGTGCCTCTCACTACCGACCGCATGACGCTTATAAACATGCTCTCGCAGGCTACTCCCATGATGGTGGACGACGGCACGGCCATAGGTAGCGGCATAGCTACGGCGGTCAATCGTCTGCGCGGCAGCGATGCCAAGAGCAAGGTGATAGTGTTGCTCACCGACGGAGAGAACAACAGCGGTAGCATAACTCCGCTGATGGCGGCCGAAGCGGCGGCGGCGCTCGGGATAAAGATATATGCCATAGGCGTGGGATCTAAGGGGACGGCCCCCATGCCCGCCATCGACCCGTGGGGCCGCAAAACGTTCGTGCAGGCTCCGGTCAGAATAGACGAGGAGTTGTTGCGACGTATAGCCGATATGACTGGCGGATTATATTACAGGGCCACCGACAAGGAGAGCCTCTCCGACATATACGACCGAATCAATTCTATGGAAAAGACCAAAATAGATGTGGAGGAGCAGATCGTATACGGGGAGCGTTACTATCCCTTTGTGTTATGGGCCGTGGTGGCGTTGATAGCCATGTTGCTGTTGCGTCATCTCTATCTGCGTCAGATACCTTAGTGCCGGTTTAAAATTTAAATACGATGTTTCGATTCGCACATCCGCAATATTTCTATCTGCTGTTTCTGATACCGCTGTTGGCGGCTCTATACCTTTGGGTGTGGCGCGATTATCGCCGTCGGTTGTCGTTGTTCGGCGACAGCGGCCAGCTTCGTTATCTTATACAGGAGGCCGCTCCGTATAAGGTTCTCGCCAAGTATTGTCTCGTGGCCGCCGCCGTTGCGGTGCTCGTCTTCGCTCTTGCCGGTCCGCAGGTGGGATCGCGTTTGCGCAAGGTCAAGACTAAGGGGGTGGAGATAATATTGGCGGTGGATGTTTCCAACAGTATGTTGGCGGAGGATTTCGAGCCGTCGCGTTTGGAGCGTACCAAGATGGCTATAAACAAACTGGTTGACGGACTTACCGAAGACCGTATAGGGCTGGTGGTGTTTGCGGGAGATGCTTTCGTGCAGCTTCCCGTGACCGGTGACTATGTGTCGGCCAAGAATTTCGTGTCGCACCTGTCGCCAAGTATGGTGTCGTCGCAGGGTACGGCCATAGGCAAGGCTCTCCGTGTGGCCGGACGCTCGTTCTCGTCGCAGAGCGATCGCAGCAGGGTGGTGATAGTGATTTCCGACGGTGAGGATCACGATGCCGGCGCATTGGACGTGGCTCGCGAGATGGCCGACAGAGGCATAGTAGTACATGCGGTGGGTGTAGGATCGCCCGAGGGTGCGCCTGTGAGCGTAGATGGCGAGATGTTGCGTGACAGCGACGGCGAGATAGTGGTAAGCCGTCTTAATGAAAAGTTGTTGCAGGATATGGCCTTTGCAACCGGCGGCTCTTATATACATGCCACCGGCGGAAGCATGGGGCTCGACCAGATAATAAAGCAGGTGCGCGGGATGGATGCGCAGGAGTTGGTGATAGACCGTTTCGAGGAGTATAGCGAGCAGTATCGTTATCTCGTGGCTATAGCCTTGATCCTGATATTGACAGAGTTTTGTCTGCTCGACCGTAAGAATCGTATAGTGGAGCGCATGACGTTGTTTCACAAGGAGAATGAAAACACAAAAACTGAATAGTCGTATGAGAAAATTTCTGTTGCTCATAGCGATGGCTGTATCGTCGGCGGTGTCGTATGCCGCCGGCAATGTCACGGTGAGGGTCGAGGGGCCGAGCATAGCCCGCATCGACGAGTATTTCAACGTTCAGTTCATCGTCGATGCCGAGCCCGATGACTATTCTGAGCCCGATTTCGGCGGTCTCGATCTGGTGGCCGGTCCCATCACCTCGTTCAGCCGTTCTATGTCGTGGATAAACGGCAAGGCCTCCAATACGGTCTCGTATATCATAACATACAGCCTCATAGCCTCCAAAGAGGGTGTCTACACCGTAGGCCCGATGAGTGTGGAGGTCGACGGCAAGACGGTGAAATCGAAACCTTACCCCATAGAGGTGGTGAAGGAGCGTACCACTAGACGGTCGCAGGGTTTCGCCTCCGACGACGTGCTGCTCCGTATGGTAGTATCCAAAACCGAGGTGTACAAAGGCGAGCCGGTGGTTGCTACGGTATATTTATACGGTCTCGACAAGGTGGCCTCGTTGGGGGGAGCCACTCCGCCGGCGTTCAACGGCTTCTGGAAGCAGGAGTTGTCGGTGTCGGGTGCGCAACCCGAGCGCGTCACGTTCAACGGCAAGGTGTACGACCGCATGCCTGTAGCCCGTTATCTTCTGTTTCCGCAAAAGAGCGGCAGGCTGGAGGTGGAGCGCATGGATGTGACGGCTATAGTGATGGTGGAGTCGTCGATGCAGGGTCCCGGCAGTCTGCTCGATGAGTTCATGGGGCTTCGCGGCTCTGTGATGGAGCAACGGGAGCACCGCATGACTACCTCTCCCGTGGCCGTGGAGGTGCGCGAGTTACCGTCGCCGACGCCTGTAGGCTTCACCGGAGCGGTAGGTAATTTCGGTGTGTCGGCGCAGTTGAGCTCGCTTAAGATAAAGGCCAACTCCTCGGCGACTCTAACGGTGACGGTGTCGGGTACGGGGAATCTGCCTACCGTAGCCGAGCCCAAACCATCCGTTCCCGGCACTTTCGACCTCTATCCGGCCAAGAGCAGCGACGATTTCAGCCTTGCTACGGGAGGCGTCTCGGGGTCGCGGACCTATACCTACCCGTTGATTCCCAGGGCCGAGGGTAGATATACCATAGAGCCGGTGAAGTTCAGCTATTTCGATCCTGCCACCGCCCGGTACCATACCGTGGCTACCGATCCTATAGACGTGGAGGTGCTTCCCGACGACTCCGGCGCTTCGTCCGGGGCTATAGTCGGCGGCCCGGTCAAGGAAGATCTGGCCATTCTCGGCAAAGACATACATTTCATCCGTTTGGGCGATCCCAAGCTCTCGGCCCGTGATTCGTTCTTCGTGTGGTCGCCTGTCTATGTGCTTGTGCTTGCGGCTCTTGCGGCCATATCCTGCGGCGTGTTGTTCTATATGCGGAAACGTGTGAAGGCCATGCGCGATGCGGTGAAGGTGCGTAACAAGCGGGCCAATAAGGTGGCGTTAAGGCGGTTGAAGCAGTCCAAGGCATATATGGATGCCGGAAAAGAGGCGCTTTTCTACGAGGAGATGATGAGGGCGCTCTACGGTTATGTGTCAGACAAGCTGAACATACCCGTTTCCGATCTTTCCAAGGATAATATAGAGGAGCGCATGGCGGAGGGCGGCATATCGCAGACCGATATAACGGCTATGATAAAGTTGTTGTCGGATTGCGAGTGGGCCCGATATTCGCCGGGTGCTTCGTTGCAGATGACGAGCGTATATCAGGCGTCGCTCGACCTTATCGACCGTTTTGAAAGTAAATTGTAACAGCCATGATTAAGATGTTGAGATATGCCGTATCGGCGGTTTTCGTATTGTCGGCGGTTGCGGCACAGGCCGCCGCAGATAGGCCCGATTCGTTGTCTGCGGGTGTAGCCGATTCGGTGGCGGAGGCAGCTCCCTATTATGCCGGCGACGGTTCCGAACTCGCTGTGTGGGACAGGGCCAACGATGCCTATGCCCGGGGCGAATTCCGTGCGGCCATAGACGGTTACAACTCGTTGCTCGCTGCCGGACGCGAAAGCTCCAAGCTATACTATAATCTCGGTAACGCCTATTTCAAGTGCGACAGTATAGCCGGGGCTATCGTCAGCTACAACAGGGCCTTGAGGCTCGATCCTTCCGACGCCGATGCCGTCTATAACCTTAGCGTGGCCGAAGCGCGCACGGTCAATCGTATAGAGGGGTTGCCCGAATTCTTCGTTGTAAGTTGGTTTCGTAATATTAGCCATATCATGACATCGAACGGTTGGGCCGTCGTGTCGATATTGTTTTTCGCCCTCATGCTGGCCGGTGGCGTCTGGTATCTGCTCGCCTCCACTGTGGGACAGCGTAAGGCTGGGTTCACTGTGTCGGCGGTGTCGTTGTTCTTGTTTGTCGTAGCGGTATGTGTCGCCACCTCGCAGAAACGCGACAAGATTGATTCGGGTAGGGCGGTGGTGATGGCAACGGCCGCCGCTGTCAAGAGCTCTCCCAGCGTCTCGGGCAAGGACCTGTTCGTGTTGGGCGAGGGTGTGTGCGTGAGTCTCGGCGAGAAGATCGGCGACTGGCGTCAGATAACGATAGCCAGCGGCGATAAAGGATGGATATTGTCGGAACAGATCGAAGTGATATAGCTAAGGGGGTGTAGCCCCCTTTTTTTATGGACGATGCCTGAGTCTGCATGGTGATCTATGCCCGTGCGAGGTGCGGCCATCGCTCCGCTCGCGGTCTGACAATCGGAAAGTGTTTGATGCCGCTCGCTTGGATCTGGTTATTTTGAATTTCATTCTATATTTTCTCGTTTCGAAAACGTTCGCTT
>CAJURV010000034.1 GCA_910588925.1 uncultured Rikenellaceae bacterium | reverse complement strand
ATCGACGATTTTTGAGGTCTAAAAACCTTCGGCGCCCTGCGGTCTGCGGTTGTGTACTAGGGCAAGCATGCCTGCGACTTGCGGTTAATGCGCATATCTTTGGGTGTGAAGTGGTTTTATCTGCTCGCCGGCGGCTTTCCCAACCTCTGTCGGGTTAATTACTTGTAGTTCTCTTGGGAGCGGCACCTCGTGCCGCATGAGTAGTTCGGCTAATGCGCATACTTTTAGTAAGTCTTATAGCATTTTATCGTCTCGCGAGCGGAATTGTGTCCGATAACTTGCACTTCTAACGAAGCGCAAGTTTGTGCCTCGCTCCTGACACGGAGCGAGACTACTTACGGCTAATGCGCATATCCTCGGTGAGTTCTGTAGCCTTTTTTTCGTCTCTCAATAGGCTTTGCTTGCCGATTCCTTGCCTTTCTTTGCGATTATTTTGCGTCACGTCGTGGGAAACGACTATTTTTGTGTCGGAAAATAGATCGTAATTGTAATTATGAGCCAGAAGAGTCCCGGAATAATACAGTCGCTTTTGCCTATTGTCGCTTTGGTGGGCATGATTATGTTCAATGTCTTTTACCTCGGCGATTATACGCTTTCGGGAGCCAATCAGTTGGCTCTCATGGTGGCGTCGGCTGTGGCGGCGGTGATAGCCATGTATAACGGTGTCACATGGAACGAGCTTATGGATGGTGTTGTGCGCACCATTACCTCGTCGTTGTCGGCTATTATCATATTGCTTATAATAGGCATGCTGTCCGGGAGCTGGATGATGGGCGGGGTGGTGCCGTCTATGATATATTACGGTCTCGATGTGTTGAAACCCGAATATTTCCTGCCTGCTACCGTGGTGTTGTGCGCGGTGGTGTCGGTATCCATCGGAAGCTCGTGGTCTACCATCGCCACCATAGGCGTGGCGTTGCTGGGTATAGGCGATGCCCTCGGTTTCGACCCTGCGGTGGTGGCAGGTGCGATCATTTCAGGCGCCTATTTCGGAGACAAGGTTTCGCCTCTCTCCGACACCACTAATCTGGCCTCGGCTGTGGCGGGTACACCTCTGTTCACGCATATAAAATATATGATGAATACCACCGCCCCATCTATAGCTATAACCATTGTAATATTCGTGGTTATGACTGTCGCCGGAGTGCACGAAGGGGCCGGCGACGCCGTAAGGATACAGGAGGGCATAGCTTCGCTCTATAACGTTTCGCCGTGGTTTTTCCTGATACCGCTGGTAGTGGTGGTTATGATAGTGCGTAAGATGCCGGCTATTCCGGTGCTTTTCGTGGGTGCTCTTCTCGGAGCGCTGTCCGCCGTGTGTTTTCAGCGGGAGATGATATCCGGGCTTTCGGGCGGCGACCTTTCGGCGGTCGGTGTATATAAAACAGTCTCTATGGGCATGTTCGGAGCTACGGAGGTGAGCTCCGGCGACGGTGTCATAGACGAATTGCTCTCCACCGGCGGTATGGCTGGCATGTTGGATACGGTGTGGTTGATCGTTTCGGCCATGATATTCGGCGGTATGCTGGAGTCGGGTCATTTCCTCGAACGCCTGACGTACGCTATCACTCGGCGGGTGCGACGTTCGGGAGGTCTCGTTACCGCCACCTCCGGTACATGTCTACTGTTCAATGTAGCCACCGGCGACCAGTATATGTCGATAGTGATACCGGGTAAAATGTTCGTGCGCTCCTACGAACGGGCCGACATCGCCCCGCAGTTGCTTAGTCGTACGCTCGAAGACTCCGCTACCGTCACCTCCGTGCTTATACCGTGGAATACATGCGGGGCCACGCAGGCGGCTATTCTCGGCGTGGCTACTGCCGCATACGCCCCTTTTACATTTTTTTGCTATCTTAGTCCCATAATTACGATAATTTATGGATGGCTCGGAATCAGAATACCTAAGCTCTCGGAACGGCACGTCGCTCCCGAAAAGCTCCCCGACATGCCGGTATAGCGTCACCGTAGTGGGCGGCGGACGTGTGGCACGGGCCTTGTCGTCGGCTCTGGTGTCGGCGGGTTGCCGTACGGTGATGTCGGGACGCGATGCAGGTAAGATTGCCGACGCGGCTGCCGGTTGCGGTGCGGAGTGGGTTCTTATGGACGATATCCGTCCGTCCGACTGTGTCATAATCGCCGTCAGCGACGATGCGGTGGCGGAAGTGTCGTCGCGTGTGGCCGATATGGCTTCGTCGGACGGCATGTCGTGGCGCGATACCGTTGTGGCCCATACCTCGGGGACGGTGCCGCTATCTAAGTTGGACGCACGTCTGCCGCACAGAGGCGTATTCTATCCTTTGCTTAGCTTTACCGGCCGGTGCGACGATTTTGCCTCCGCGCCGCTTTTGATAGAGGGTTCCGACAGTTCGGCTGCCGATATGCTGTCGTCGCTTGCCGGTGCGCTCGGTTCGCGTTATGCCGTCATGGGCTCCAAGGAGCGCGGCATGGTGCATCTGGCGGCGGTGTTCGCCAATAATTTCGCCGTGCGGATGCAGTCGTTGGCTTTCGAGCTATGTTCTTCCTATGGAATAGATTACGAGTTGTTGAGGCCGTTGGTGGCCGGGGCTTCGTTAAGAGCGGCCACGGCGGGGGTCGACCCTCACGATTGTCAGACCGGTCCCGCCTCGAGAGGCGACGTTACCACCATAGAACGTCATAAAGCGATGCTGGCTGGCGACGCCCATCTGTCTGCCGTATATGACCTTATCACAGAGTCTATAATGAAAACCCGTAAATAATGGCAAATTTCAAAGAGGATCTATCATTGGTGGAGGCTTTCGTTTTCGATTGCGACGGCGTATTCACCGACGGTTCGTTGACCCTGTTGCCGCCCGATTACGAGGCGTGCCGCACATTCAATGCCCGTGACGGGTTCGCCGTGTCGCTGGCTGTCAAACGCGGTTATCCGGTAGCCCTTATATCGGGTGGTCGCGGCGAGGCCGTAAGACGTCGTTTCGAAAGTCTCGGCGTTAAACACGTGGAGTTGGGTTGCGGAGATAAGTTACGGTCGGTAAGGGCCTTTGCCGAGGCTAACGGCGTGGATATGAAGCGGGTGCTGTTCATGGGCGACGATGTGCCCGACGCGGAGGCTATGGCTGCCGTAGGGGTGCCCGTATGCCCCAACGATGCAGTGCCGGAGGTGAAGTCGGTGTCGCGATATGTGTCGCATCTGGGCGGAGGACGCGGATGCGTGCGCGACGTCGTAGAGCAGGTGCTTAGGGCTCAAGGGCGATGGGCGCATGCGGGGTCGGAAAACGATATCTTTTCGCGGTAACGTATGTTAGGCTTATTCAGTCCCGAAAAAATATTAACTTTACACAAACTTCTTTAAAATTAAAAACACGATTATATATGACACTCATTAAATCTATCTCGGGCATACGCGGAACTATAGGCGGTGCCGTAGGCGATAATCTTACCCCGTTGGACCTGGTCCGTTTCGTTTCGGCATATTGCAGGTGGTTGGGCGCAGGTAAAGGCGCGAAGAGGCTCAAGGTGGTGCTGGGTCGCGATGCGCGTATCTCTGGAGAGATGGTCGCCTCAGTAGTGGAGGGCACGCTCATGGGTTGCGGCGTCGATGTGGTAAATATAGGCCTTGCCACCACCCCTACCACCGAGATGGCTGTTACCGGGTTCGGTGCTGACGGTGGTATAATATTGACAGCCAGCCATAATCCCAAACAGTGGAACGCCCTTAAACTGCTCGGCCCCAAAGGAGAGTTTCTCGATGCGGCGGCCGGCGCCGAGGTTTTGCGCATGGCCGAGGCAGAAGATTTTCATTATGCCGATGTGGATGCTCTCGGTAATGCCGAACGCACCTCTTACGACGAGGAGCACATAGAGGCGGTGTTGGCGCTTCCGCTGGTGAATGCCGACGCCGTGAGAGCCGCCGGTCTCAAAGTTGTGGTCGACGCTGTCGATTCTGTCGGCGGCGTGGTTATTCCCAAACTTCTCGAACGCATGGGCGTGGAGGTGGTGCGTCTTAATTGCGAGCCAACGGGCCGTTTTTCGCATAATCCGGAGCCCATCCCCGCAAATCTTACCGAGATAGCCGCGGCCGTACCGGCTAACGGCGCAGCTATGGGTATAGTGGTCGACCCGGACGTGGACCGTTTGGCTCTCATATCGGAGGACGGTACCATGTTCGGCGAGGAGTACACTTTGGTTGCCGTGGCAGATTACGTCCTGTCGCATACCCCCGGGGCTACGGTGTCTAACTTGAGTTCATCGCGCGCGTTGGCCGATGTCACCGCTTCTCACGGATGCTCGTACTCCGCCGCCGCTGTGGGCGAGGTCAACGTAGTCGCCAAGATGAAAGAGACCGGAGCCGTGATAGGCGGTGAGGGTAACGGCGGTGTTATATATCCCGAGCTTCACTACGGCCGCGACGCGCTCGTGGGGGTGGCGCTGTTCCTCACTCACTATGTGGCTAAGGGGTTGACTATGACGTCGCTTAGGGCGACTTATCCCGATTACCATATAGTCAAGAACAGGATCGACCTTTCACCCTCTACCGATGTGGACGCCATATTGAGAGCCGTTAAGGAGCACTACTCCGCAGAGCGTATCACCGACATAGACGGCGTTAAGATAGATTTCGCCGACGGATGGGTGCATCTTCGCAAGTCCAATACCGAGCCTATCATCCGTATATACAGCGAGGCCCGTACGGAAAGTCGCGCCGAGGAGCTGGCCGGAGGTGTAAAGGCTGTGGTGGCGGCGTTGTGACGGAGGCTTTATGCAGACGTTTTTTCGCCTCGGTAAGACGTCGGAAACGTTTTGTAATCGTAGCTTAACGAAAACGGTGATATTCTGAAAAGTATGGACAGAAAAGAGATAGTCGCCTCCATAGTGGGGTTGCTCCGCAGGGAGAAGCTGTCGGCGTTCATAATACCGAGCGGCGACTGTCACGGTAGCGAGTATGTGGCCGACCACTGGAAATGCCGGGAGTATGTCAGCGGCTTCGATGGATCGGCCGGTACGTTGGTGGTTACCGTCGAAGGCGCCGCACTGTGGACCGATTCGCGTTATTGGCTGCAGGCCGAGGCGCAGTTGGATGGTAGCGGCATAACGCTCATGCGCGAGGGGGCCGACGGTGTGCCCTCTATGGCGGAGTGGCTCTGCTCCAAGTTCGCTCACGGACGTGTAGGGGTAGACGCCTCGTTGTACACCGTAAGGTCGATGGAGTCTCTGATGCGCTCGCTATCTCCGCTGGAGGTGGTTGCTATGGGCGACATATTCGATGAGTTGTGGTCCGGACGTCCTGTCATGCCCGATGCGCCGGTGACCTTGCTCGACGATGAGTACAGCGGTCTTAGAGCTTCGGGGAAACTGCGCCGCGTGCGTAGCAGCCTGGGGTTGTCGCATGGCGACGTCTATCCGGTGTCGGCTTTGGACGAGATAGCGTGGTTGCTCAATATACGCGGGGGCGATATCGACTATAACCCCGTTACGGTCTCATACTTGTTGATAACCGAAGATGAAGCCATTTTGTTCATAAACGGCGACAAACTCTCTGTGTCTGTGGTTCATAAGTTGCGCAACGAGGGTGTGGAGATAAGGGACTACGGCGATTTCGACGCCGCGCTGTCGCAATGTCGTGATAAGAGGGTGGTGTTCAATCCGTCGTCGTTGTCGTGGCGTCATTACGAGCTGTTGCGTCTCGGCGGAGCCGTGCTTGAAGCGGAGAGCGATCCGTCGGGGGTGATAACATCCATGAAGGCTGTGAAGAACCCTATAGAGATAGAGGGCTTCAGACGGGCGATGGTTGAAGACGGGGTGGCATTGGTGCGTTTCTATATGTGGCTTGAGGAGCAGTTGCACTTGGGGCGTCGTCCCACCGAGTGGCAGTCGGGCGAGAGGCTCCGTCAGTTCAGGGCGGAGAGTCCGCTCTTCCGCTCCGACAGTTTCGCTCCCATCGTGGGTTACAGATCCAACGGCGCCATAGTCCACTACGAGGCTCCTCGCAGAGGATGCAAACGTGTGGGCATGGACGGATTCCTGTTGATAGATTCCGGCGGGCAATACCTCTGCGGCACCACCGATATCACCCGCACCGTTCATTTCGGCACCCCTACGGAGCAAGAGAAGCGCGATTTCACTCTGGTGCTCAAGGGTAATATAGATCTTGCGCGTGCCGTATTCCCCGAGGGAACGCGCGGCAGCCAGCTCGATTTTCTCGCCCGTCGCCATCTGTGCGCCGAATCGCTCAACTATCTGCACGGCACCGGTCACGGCGTAGGGCACTATCTGTGCGTGCATGAGGGGCCGCAGTCCATACGAATGAACGAAAACCCTGTGCCCCTGAAGGCCGGCATGGTTATAACCGATGAGCCGGGGCTGTATCGTCCCCGTAAGTGGGGAATACGTTCCGAGAACGTAATGCTTTGCGTGGAGCATTCGTCGGGTCCGTTCGGCCGCTATCTGGCATTAGAGCCCCTTACGCTCTTCCCGTTCGATGTGCGCTCCATTGTGCTCGATATGTTGACGGTGGAGCAGAGACGTTGGCTCAACCGTTACCACGCAACTGTTTACGACCGTTTAAGCCCCGGGCTGACAGCTAAGGAGAAAGTATGGTTGATGGGCAAGACAAAGAGTATATGATAATCAGAAGCTGTCCCGATCTCTCTGAACGTGCTTCTTTATAATTCTGTTTTCGCCTGTGGTTCGGGCCTGTCAGACGGCTGTAGGCCGTTTCTCTTTTGTTATCCTTGTCGGTGTGCGGATTATGCCTCGATGACAGATAGCGAATCATCCGGCGAAAAAACATCTTTTTATGAAACAAAATATATTGATAACCAATGACGACGGCGTAGCCTCTAAAGGCCTGCGGGCCCTTATAGAGGAGGCTTCGCGGTTCGGCAGGGTGACGGTGGTGGCTCCCGAGCAAGGCATGTCGGGTATGTCGCATGCCATAACTATGTCCAATCCGTTATATCTGCGTAAGATACGTCAGCGCGATGACGTTGCTGTGTACGCATGTTCGGGTACGCCTGTCGATTGTGTCAAGATCGCGATAGACTACGTTATGAAGGATGACGCTCCCACATTGGTGCTCTCGGGTATAAATCACGGTGCCAATTCCAACATAAGCGTCATATATTCGGGTACGTTAGGCGCCGCTACGGAGGGGTTCAGCTACGGTATTCCGTCGATAGGTTTCTCTCTTACGGACCACGACACCGAGGCCGATCTCACTGCCGCGCGCCATTATGTGCGTAGTGTGTTGGCTACGGTGCTGGAGCGTAACGACAACAACGCGTTATGTCTTAACGTGAATGTACCTACCTTGCCGCTCGACGAAATAAAGGGCATACGCGTATGCCGTCAGACCAAAGGCTACTGGATGGAGGAGTTCGTGCGCAAGACCGATCCTCGGGGCCGCGACTACTATTGGCTTACCGGCAAGTTCGTCAATCTCGAGCCCGATGAGCCCGACAGCGACGAGTGGGCGCTCGCCAACGGCTACGTATCGGTGGTGCCTGTGACGGTGGATCTTACCGATTACAAGCAGATAGAGATCAGTCGTGATTGGTTTTCCGCGGAGTGATTCGCTTCCGGTGATAGTCGGGTGGCTCTATGCCGAGGCGGTCCGGTACTATTCCGAGATGTCTGCGAACCAATAACAGTATCTCTTTTCGGTTCCGTCGTCGAGCTTTACGGGGAAACATTTTTTGACCGTCTCTCCGAGAGAGAAAGATACGGGGCGGCTGAATATGGGGCCGTCGTAACAGAACGTGTGATATTCGCCGTTTTCTCCGCAGGGGTCTACGCCTGACGGCAGCTCGTCGACGAAGCGTCGGTCTATAGTGCGTCCGATCCACTCTCTTCCCAATGCGTCCGATTCGGTGGTTATGACCGTGGTTTTAAGCCCAGATTCGAGGTAATCTTCCATAACCTCTGCGGACGATTTGCCCCATAGCGGTTCCACCACTGTGACACCGTACGGCGACAACTGTTTCTCGCGGTAGGAGCGTACGTCGTGAAGGAATATGTCTCCGAAAATGAAGTGGTCGACACCTTGCGACATAAATCTCTCTACGGCCTGAGACATAGCCGATTCGTACCCCGCCATCTCTCCCGATGGCAGCTCCAGTATGGTGAGAGGTATGCCTATGCTTTCGGCCTGACGCTCGAGCAGGTTTATAGGTATACCGTGCATGGAGGAGCGTTCGGTGTCGCGGTTTACTGTCGTCAGAAGTGATACTATCCGGTACTCGCCCGACGATACGGCCTGCCATAAGGCCAAGGCGGAGTCTTTGCCGCCGCTCCAGTTGAATACCGCGTTTTTCATAGTATCTTATCTGTTTCGGTGAATAATTATGTGCAGACAAAAATAATACAATGTGCGGATATTGCAAACGGAGACGATAGTATGATAGTTACGGAGACTTAAAGAAAAACGGCTATTTTACCACCGGTTTGCGATTTATGTCGAATATGTCTATGCCGGCTCTGTCGAAAAGATCCTCCAAGGCGGAGAGACCGTGGCGGCGTTTGTATTCGAGCTCCGATTGCGATATGGGTATGCCGAGCATCACTTTAATCGGGGTCCCGAGCACTTGTAACGAAGCCAGTCTGTTGTGCCACAGATACGGGTAGTAGAACATTACGTGCTTCATGGGGGCTTCGGGGTAATACATACTTATGACCGATTCGAAAACATTACCGAGCGAACAATCCCATTTGTCGCGCATCACGAAGAACGCGCACGACGCTACTATGGCCTCTATCTGCGGGAAACGTTCGTATCCGCCCATTACTATCTCGTAACAACCACCTTTGAGGTCGTGCCCCATCAGGCCGAGAGTGCCATAGAAAGAGACGCCCGCATCCATCGCATCGGTGCAATGCAATATGTCGAGCGAGCATACCCCGAAGTCGTCGGCGTAGGAGGTCACACGAGGGTTGACACCCAACACGGGCGACAGTCTGCTGAACAGCTCTATCTGCGCATTATTCGGGTATAATACGGGCGAATACAAAACAGCGTCTTTTTTTCGGACAGGAGAGCGTCCGTAGTATCGCCGATTCCGATATGGAAACCGGCGATCTGTCGTAATCCCTCCGTGTCGTTATTATAATTTTTCGCGTGTGTCGCTTTGCGGCTCTACGCGTACTATTGTTTCTGTTCCGATAACAGATATGCAACAGGCGGTTATGCCCGGTAGCTTTCGGCCTGCTACAACCCTTTGCCGTGACAGGCCTTGTATTTGAGTCCGCTTCCGCAAGGGCACGGATCGTTACGGCCTACTTTATTGTCCGCTTTGGCAGGCATTACTTTGCGTATCTCCTCGCGTCCGGCTCTTGCGGCGGCTTCGCTTCGGGAGGTCTGCAGTTTGCTCATATCCACTTTGTCGCGCATGGGTCTGTCTTCCAGCTTCTCCGGCTCTCCCTCGCGCATGGGGATGCCTGTGCGGGCGAGTATGGACAGGGTTTCGCGGTTGATCTTTTCGAGCATGTTCTTGAAGAGGTTGAACGACTCGAATTTATAGATCAAAAGCGGGTCTTTCTGTTCATACTGGGCGTTCTGCACCGACTGTTTGAGGTCGTCCATCTCGCGCAGATGTTCTTTCCAGTTCTCGTCTATCATGACGAGCATCACTATCTTGGCTATGTGCTTGAATATGATGGCTCCGTCGGTGTCGATAGTCTTCTTGAAAGGCACGCTGACCTGAAATACGCGTTTGCCGTCGGTAACGGGAATGGCGATGTTTTCGAAACGGTCGCCGTGCTCCTCGTATATCTTGCGTATGACGGGCATGGCTACGGTGGCTATCTGTTTCCCGCGTCGTGCCAGCATGTCGGTTATATCTTTGGCCACTGCCTCGGAAAGCTCTGCAGCCGAGTACGATTTGAAGTCGCTTTCAGAGAAAGAACACTCCAGCGACAACTGTTTGATGAGCTCGAAGCGGAACTCCTCGTAGTCGAGATCGCCGTTTTCGGTGACGAATGTTTCTGCGAAGTCGACGATGATGTTGTTGAGATCCACCTCGATACGCTCGCCGTAGAGTGCGTGGCGACGGCGGGTGTATATAACCTCGCGCTGTGAGTTCATCACGTCGTCGTATTCGAGCAGACGTTTACGCATGCCGAAGTTGTTCTCCTCCACCTTGCGCTGGGCACGCTCTATGGCTCTGTTCATCATGCCTGCCTCTATCACTTCGCCCTCCTTGAGCCCCATGCGGTCCATTATGTGCGATATGCGTTCGGAACCGAAAAGACGCATCAGGTTATCTTCGAGAGATACGAAGAATACGGATGAACCCGGGTCGCCCTGACGGCCGGAACGGCCCCGGAGCTGACGGTCTACACGTCGCGACTCGTGGCGTTCGGTACCTATGATAGCCAAACCGCCCAAAGCCTTGACTTCGTCCGTGAGTTTGATGTCGGTACCTCGACCGGCCATGTTGGTGGCTATGGTGACCTGTCCTTTGCGGCCGGCCTCCTGTACCACTTGCGCCTCCTGCTGGTGGAATTTGGCGTTGAGCACGTTGTGAGGTATGCCTCGCAACTTGAGCATCTTGCTCAGAAGCTCGGAGATCTCTACAGAGGTCGTACCTACCAGCACGGGACGTCCGTCGTCAACCATGCGGCCGATCTCGTCTATGACTGCCGAGTATTTCTCGCGTTTGGTCTTGTATATAAGGTCGTTGCGGTCGTCGCGGATGACAGGGCGGTTGGTCGGTATCACCACCACGTCGAGCTTGTATATGCTCCAAAGCTCGCTCGCCTCGGTCTCGGCCGTACCTGTCATACCGGCGAGCTTATGATACATCCTGAAATAGTTTTGCAGGGTGATGGTGGCGAATGTCTGTGTGGCGGCCTCCACGGTGACATGCTCTTTAGCCTCGAGAGCCTGATGCAGACCGTCGGAGTATCTTCGTCCCTCCATTATACGTCCGGTCTGTTCGTCCACTATCTTCACCTTGCCGTCTATGACGACGTATTCCACGTCTTTTTCAAATAGGCTGTAGGCCTTGAGCAACTGGTTTACGGTGTGAACGCGTTCAGATTTGAGAGAATAATCGGCCATGAGACGGTCGCGTTTGGCCAGCTTTTCCGTCGGTTCGGCGTCGTGTTTCTCTATCTCCGCTATCTCGGCCCCTATGTCGGGCAATACGAAGAACTTGGGGTCGTCGACGCTCTTCGCCAATACGTCGTGCCCTTTGTCGGTAAGGTCGACGGTGTGGTTTTTCTCGTCTATCACGAAGAAAAGGTCGTCCACAATCTCCGGCATGCGACGGTTGTTGTCGGTCATGTATATGTTCTCCGTCTTCTGCATGAGGCTCTTATAGCCCGGTTCGCTGAGCAGCTTTATAAGGGGCTTGTATTTGGGCAGACCCTTGTGGGCGCGGTAGAGCATCACGCCGCCTTCGTCCTCCTTGCCTGCGGCGAGAAGTTTGCGGGCGTCGCCCAACAGTGCGGTGACGTAGTTTTTCTGGAGCGTGTACAGTTTCTCCACATAGCCTTGGTATTGCTCGAAGAGCTGGTCGTCGCCCTTGGGCATGGGGCCCGATATGATAAGGGGTGTGCGGGCGTCGTCTATGAGCACCGAGTCGACCTCGTCGACAATGGCGAACTGGTGTTTGCGCTGTACCAGATCGCTCGGCGAGGTGGCCATGTTGTCGCGCAGATAGTCGAAACCGAACTCGTTGTTGGTACCGTATGTCACGTCTGCGGCGTATGCCTTGCGACGGGCTTCGGAGTTGGGCTGGTGTTTGTCTATGCAGTCTACTCTTAGGCCGTGGAATTCGAACATGGGGCCCATCCATTCGGAGTCGCGCTTGGCGAGGTAGTCGTTGACGGTCACCACATGCACGCCTTTGCGGGCCAATGCGTTGAGGAATATGGGGAGCGTGGCGACGAGAGTCTTGCCCTCGCCGGTAGCCATCTCCGCTATCTTGCCGGTGTGTAGTACCACGCCGCCGAAAAGCTGGCAGTCGTAATGTACCATGTCCCACGTCATCATGTTGCCTCCGGCCATCCACGTGTGGCTGAAGCGGGCTTTGTCACCCTCTATGGTGACGTAGTCCGAGCGGGTGGCCAAGTCGCGGTCGTGGTCCGTAGCGGTCACTACCACGAATTCGTTCTCTTTGAAACGACGTGCCGTATCTTTCATTATGGCGAAAGCCTCCGGCAATATCTCGAGCAATACCTTCTCTATGGTGTCGTCGATATTTTTTGTCAGATGCTCTATGTCTGTGGAGATCTTCTCTTTCTCTTCGATGGATATGTCGCTTCGCTCGAGCTCCTCTTTGAGCGAGGCTATGCGGGTTTCGTCGTCGGCTATAGCGTCTGCTATGCGAGCCATGAGTGCGCTGCTGCGGGCGCGTAATTCGTCATCGGTAAGTTTTTCTATCTGAGGATATACGGCATTGATCTTTTCGATATACGGAATCACCGCCTTGCGGTCTTTGTCCGCTTTGGATCCGAAGATCAGTTTGAGTAACCCTGCTACAACGTTTGCCATAATATTTTCGTATGCCTAATTTTTTAATTCAGGTCTCAAAGTTACAATAATTTTGCCAGTTGTAAAAATTATTGTCCTCAAAATTCATTATCCGGTTACAAGGGGTAATAAATATGTGTGTATCTGATAGATTTGTATCGGAATATCTCTTTTCGGATATGCCAGTGGCGATTCGCCGCCGTCAGCGTGCCGAGCTCATGTAACGCGCCCCTACGGGACATTGCCAGCATCGGTTTTGTCTGCAATAACATTTGTAGAGCTGTATGAGCGCTTGCGAGTCGAAGGAGGTGCGTACGCTTATGTGTGCGTCGTAACGGCCCACTATGTTGTTGTGTTCGCCGTCTATACTATCGAACATCTCCACCACTTCGGCGGCACACTCTTCGCTTTCGGTTCGGCGTAGTCTGTCGAACATGAACGGGAGCATGAAGTTGATGAGTATGCGGTCGATCTTGTCGCCGGTTATCCTGTGGCCCGTTGAAACGGGTTCGCACGGTCTGCCGAGGGCGAAATGGTCGCGCCAGTATTCCGAGGGCGCCTCGGAGAAGAGTTCGCGCAGATCGCCTATGGTGCGGCATTCGCACATGCGGTGGAATAACGGTTTTCCGTCGGCCAGCAGTGCGGCTGTCTGGGCTATGAGCAATGCCGGGGTGTTATCGCGGCGCGAGCCTCTGTTCCAGCGTACATACGATATTGGTGTCAGACGGTGCGCTTTGCGCAGGCGGTCGAATATTTCGCGCAGACGGTATGTATATTCGTCTGCGTATGTCACCGCCGCTTCCGAGAGGAAACCCGCAGAGCCGAACAACAACGCCTCCGCCGATATTTTATCGCTCTCCTTGTCGCCTGTTATCAGCGACGATATTATGCGGTTATGGCCTATTATAGTGCCTAGCTCTCCGAACAGCTTGCGATTCTCCGGGTTGCTTATCATTACGGAGTCGAGAAGCGCGGCTACGGCCATGTCGCTGTCGCCTCCGCCGGCTAGGCGTCGCAGTTCGTCGAGTCGGGCGCACTTGTCAGAAAGGCGTTCCACCAGAAGTCGTGTCTTTATCGAGGCCAGTTGCGGCGCCTCCATTGCCCCCAATATCTCCGGGCATATATAATCGGTGCCGCTTACGGTAAGGTCGCGGTAGCGACGCTCTTTGTCCTGCGGCGGGGCGTATCGCATGCACTCTATGGCACCTCCGCAGGCAGACAGTTGTCGGCCCGAGCGTATGTCTGCCGCTGCAATAAGCACGACCGACTCCCTCTCGGCCATGCTCAGAGAGCTCCACTGCATGTCGTCGTCCAATATTATCACGCTGCCGCGCAGTGTGCAGGTCCCTACCTCCACTTCGGCTCCTCGCATGGTGAAAAATCCGCGTCCCGATACGGCCTCTCCGCACCGTAGCATTCGTACCGGCTCGCCTGCGGAGGTCTCTCCCAAGATGTTCCCGTAAGGGGTATGCGACCACAGATAGCACATCAACGCCACTCTGTCCGATACTCCTTTCATATACTGATGTTTAACGTGATTTATATATGATGTTCAGCTGTTCAGGATGTCTTATTTATCCTGCCTCCCGTCCGCCGCTACGTGCGGTTCGAAGATAGAGAAGTTGACGCTTCCGTAGCTTCGGTGCCGGGTGAAATACGGATGGTCCGTGAAATCTTTGTGTTTCGAGTGCTCGAATACGAATATGCCCTCCGGCTTCAGTAAGCCGCGCTGCATGATAATGTCCGGCAATTCGTCCGTGCCCTCTAAATCGTAAGGTGGGTCGGCGAAGATTATGTCGAATTTGTCCGTAGTGCAACGCACGAAGTTGAATGCGTCGCCGAGCACCGATTTTATGGCCGTCAACCCCATCTTGCCGGCCGTAGCCTCTATGAAGCTCCTGTGCATTCTGTCGGCCTCTACGGAGACCACGCGTGCTGCCCCACGCGATGCGAATTCGTAGCTTATTGATCCTGTGCCCGAGAAGAGGTCGAGGATGTCGAGCCCTTCGAAGTCGTATAGATTCGACAACACGTTGAATATGTTCTCTTTGGCGAAGTCCGTCGTAGGACGGGCCTTGAATCCGCGGGGCGGCTCTATGGTGCGGCCCCTGTGAGTTCCGCTAACTATTCTCATGTCGGTTATATTGTAAAATAGTCCTCCGTATTCACCGCCGTTACCTTATAATAGCGTCCCAATACTTCGGCAGTGGCGGTAGCGGCCATGCCGGCGCATACTACGGTGGGGGCGTCGAGGTCGTTGTCCCTGAGCAGCCGTTCTATATAGAATACCATATCCTCGTGCGAGGCGACGGGCAGGGTGTCTATGAATAATATCCGTTTGCCGTGACGCAATGTCAGCGTCATGGTATCTCCTGCAACGTCGACGATTACGATCGTGCCGCGCGAGGCGTGACGGTAGGTGCATGCTACCGACAATGCCGCGGGGGCGGTTATCACGCTCTCTTTATATATGGCGTCTATTCTTTCGTGCAGGGCCTTGTCTATGGCCGTGAGAAAAACCATGTCGTAGCTGCGGGCCGATATTATGTCCCGGTCCATAGTATCTATGCCGGCGCACTCCATGTATTCGGCAGTCAGTTTCTCGTCGAACAGCTTTTGGGGAACGACGGTGCTGCAACGGTCAGCCACCACAGCCATGGCGCTTTTGTGGGCGGTGTGCATGGAGTAGTAGCCCTCCACGGCGGCGCATGCCTCGTGAGGCGACATTATACCGCTTGCGGCGGTTTTATAGTGCTCCGTTTTGCCGTTTTGCCGGTCGAAAAAAGAAAGTCCACCCCTATATATAAGGATGGACAGATCTTTGGAGCCGGAACTATTATTCCCAGTTGCCCGCATCGTTGGTAGCTTCGGTTATGGAACCTACTTTCATGCCGGGATACTTGCCGATGGTCTTCTGTTTGTCGATCAGGTTTACGAGCTCCTGATGATACTCTTCGTCGGCGAGATAGGTCTTGAACGGGGCTTTGGCCTCGAAAACGGGGATAGTCACTTTGGAGCCGGTCACGAGGGTGTCGGCGGCCAAAAGGAACTCTACCTTGTTGGTGTAAGGGATGTAACGTATCTCGTCGGGGTTGAAGCCTTTCTTGAAGATTGTGTCCATAACGGCCACCTTGACAGCCACCGTCTTAACCAGACCTTTGGCTACGGCTACAGAGTCGTCTTCGGAACCGGTCTTGATGAGATATACCATCGAGTCGTTCTTGATGAATTCGATAAGGGTGTCGAAAGAACCGGTGTACTTGGAATGGAGCTGCTTGTAGGCGCGCTCTGCGGTGCGGATGTCTTTCAGACGGCTGATGACGGCTTCGTCACGTACTTTCTTGATCTCCTGAAAATCGAGGGGTGTCTTGATCTGCATATAGACCGCGTACGCCATAAGGCACACGATTACCAGCAATACGACCTGAAGCAGATTCTTAACTGATTTTTTCATTTGGATTATCTTTTTATTTTAGTTTTTTTTGCAAAGTTATAAAAATTTGGATATGCTCGTACTTTATAGGGCAATATTTTTATGATTTTTAACTTTTCCTCATTCGAATATGATTACCGACGATATAGTCTCACGCATAAAGGAGGTGTTCGGGCATGAACCTACCGACGATCAGGCGGACGTTATAGACTCTTTGGCCGATTTTGTCCTAAACAGTCCCAAAGGGGAGATAATGATAATAAGCGGTTATGCCGGTACGGGAAAGACCTCCGTGATAGCCGCTTTCGCTTCGGTTATGCGTTCCATGAGGGTGCCGCTGTCTCTGTTGGCCCCCACGGGACGCGCCGCCAAAGTGTTGGGCGGATATGCCGGCGGCGGCGCCATGACTATACACAAGCGCATATATCGTCAGAAATCGGCGCTCGTAGAGAGTTTCGACCTTAACTATAATAAGGTGAAGAACGGCCTGTTCATAGTGGACGAGGCCTCCATGATATCGGGGTCGTCGTTCGAGAACAATATCTTCGGGAGCGGCGATCTGATCGAGGATCTGGTGCGTTTTGTCAATAGCGGCGATAACTGTCGTCTTATAATAGTGGGCGACGACGCTCAGTTGCCTCCGGTGGGTTCCCCGCTCTCGCCGGCTCTCGACCCGGGTACCATGTCGGCTTACGGCACGGTGCGCTATCTGCGTATGCGTCAGGTGGTGCGTCAGAAGCGTCAGTCCGGCATATTGGCGGCAGCTACCGAGGTACGGCGCATAATAGAGGAGGGGGTGCCGCGTCTTCCAAAATTCTCTTTGGATTACGACGATGTAAAGGCCATCAACGGCTCCATGTTCCTCGACGAGCTGGAGAGCTGTTATTCCATGTACGGTAGCGACCAGACCGTCGTCATCACCCGTTCCAACAAGCAGGCAAACCGTTTCAACGAGGGTATCAGGACGAGGGTTCTCATGCAGGAGGAGGAGCTCTCCTCGGGCGACATGGTGATGGTGGTGCGCAACAACTATCACTACGGTAACGAGGAGTGCGGTCTCGACTTCATAGCGAACGGCGACATGGCGCGTGTAGGCAGGGTGCGCCGTTACGAGGAGTTGCACGGTCTGCGTTTCGTGGAAGCGTCGCTCACGTTTCCCGACTACGATGATGCCGGAGTGTATGCCAAGGTGATGCTCGACACGCTCTCCAGCGTTACCCCCTCGCTCGACAGGGATGCGTCGCAGAGGCTGTTCGAGGGGCTGGAGGCCGACTACTCGGAATATACGCGCAAGAGCGAGAGATACAAAAAGATAAAGGAGGACGACTACTATAACGCCCTGCAGATAAAATTCGGATATGCGGTGACCTGTCACAAGGCTCAGGGCGGTCAGTGGAGCGCGGTTTTCATAGACAGGATGCTTTGGGGCGAGGAGGTCATAACCATAGAGTTGTTGCGGTGGCTTTACACGGCTATAACCCGAGGTGTGGAACGGTTGTATTTTATCGGTTTCGACGACGACTTTTTCATAGATCCTCCCGACTATTGGTAGGGTAAAATGTAGCGCCTTGCGGCGGGCAGAATGGATAACCGGAATACTTTATTAATTGACAAATCGGGAAGTATATGCCCGCCGCGAGGTGCCGGAGGCCATGCAGTGTCTTCCTGACACTCGTTCGCGCGAGTAGGATGACCTTATTATGGGAAGTCGAACATTCTCACAGCTTACGGATTTTTTGCATGAAACGGTTGGGCGAGGCTTTACGGCGTGTGGCGAAAAATGTCGTGTAAAAATTTGTTCCATAGGAAAAAAGGGCTACCTTCGTCCTGTATTGTCTGAAAAAGGATGCTATATCATATAGCCTAAAAAATACGAATAATGGAGAAAAAAACTGAAACAGCGCTAGATGACGTGGTTATACGTTTTTCCGGCGACTCGGGCGACGGCATGCAGATGACCGGCACCCTATTCACCGACACCTCGGCATATTTGGGTAACGGTGTCTCTACCTTTCCAGATTTTCCCGCCGAGATACGCGCTCCGCAAGGTACCGTAAGCGGCGTGTCGGGTTTCCAGCTTCACTTCGGGAGCCATCGTGTCAATACTCCGGGCGACTATTGCGACGTTCTGGTCGCGATGAATCCTGCCGCTCTCAAGGCCAATGCCAAATGGCTAAAGAAGACGGCTACGGTGATAGTGGATATAGACTCGTTCAACGACAAGGGCATAGAAAAGGCCGGTTTCAAGAGCGATAATCCTTTCGCGGAGCTGGGTATAGACGGCTACAACATAGTCTATGCGCCCATCACATCTATGACCAAAGAGACGCTGAAGGATAGTCCTCTCGACAACAAAAGCGTAGTGAAGTGTAAGAATATGTTCGCGTTGGGTATCTGCTACTTCATGTTCAATCTCCCGTGCGACCATACCGAACGTTTCATAGACAAGAAGTTCGGCAAGAAACCCGATGTGGCCGATGCCAACAAAAAGGTTCTCAATGCCGGTTACAACTACGCCCATAACACTCACACTTTCGCCAGCACCTACACCGTCGCTCCGGCCTCTCTCGAGAAGGGAACCTATCGTAGCATAGACGGTAACCAGGCTACGGCGTGGGGTTTCATAGCGGCTTCGGAGAAGAGCGGTCGTCCGCTTTTCTGCGGCTCCTATCCCATTACCCCCGCTACCCATATACTCGAGGAGCTTGCTAAACGCAAGGATTTGGGCGTGAAGACATTGCAGGCAGAGGACGAGATAGCGGGCATCTGTACGTCCATAGGTGCGGCGTATGCGGGTAGTTTCGCCGTAACCACCACCTCGGGGCCCGGTCTGTCGCTCAAGAGCGAAGCCATAGGTCTGGCCGTCATGACGGAGTTGCCTCTCGTCATAGTCGATGTTCAGCGTGGCGGTCCCTCTACCGGTCTGCCCACCAAGACGGAGCAGAGCGACCTCATGCAGGCCCTATGGGGACGTAACGGCGAGTGTCCTTTGGTCGTTATGGCGGGTAGCACCCCCTCAAACTGTTTCCACTATGCCTTTATGGCCGGTAAGATAGCCATGGAGCACATGACTCCAGTCATATTGCTCAACGACGGTTTCATAGCCAACGGCTCCGAACCGTGGCGCATACCCTCTATGAAAGATTATCCCGCCATCAATCCCCCCATCGTAAACGAGGCTCCGGAGGGCGGCTACATGCCGTATGCGCGTGACGAAGAACGTCTTGCCCGTCGTTGGGCTCTGCCCGGTACCAAAGGGGTGGAACACCGTGTGGGCGGTCTCGAAAAAGACTTCCTCAAAGGCTCGGTATCGCACGATCCCATCAACCACCAGCGTATGGTCGACATACGTCGCGACAAGGTGGCTCGGGTGGCCGACTACATTCCCGAACAGACCGTATACGGTTCCGATAACGGAGGCGAGCTTCTCGTAGTGGGCTGGGGCGGCACATGGGGTCATCTCTACAGTGCTGTCAAGGCTCTGCGCGAGGAGGGCAAAGATGTGTCGTTGTGTCACTTCAACTATATAAACCCGCTTCCCAAGAACACGGGCGACATACTGGCGCGTTACAAGAAGATCGTTGTATGCGAGCTTAACGAGGGTCAATTTGCCAACTATCTGCGCATGACACATCAGAAGTTCGATTACAAGCAGTTCAACAAGACACAGGGTCTTCCTTTCACTGTGACCGAACTGATCGAAAAATTCAATGAGCTTTTAGCCGAGTAAAAAACACAAAGAAGAATGACAATGGAAAATTGTAAATATACACCGGCCGATTTCAAGAGCGACCAAGAGGTGAAATGGTGTCCCGGATGCGGCGACCACGCTATTCTCAACTCGGTGCAGAAAGCTCTGCCCGAAGTTGCGGAACGTCTCAACTATACTCACGAGCGTTTTACTTTCGTTTCGGGTATAGGTTGTTCGTCTCGCTTCCCTTATTATATGCAGACTTTCGGGTTTCACGGCATTCACGGACGTGCCGCGGCCATAGCCACAGGCGTCAAGGTCTCTAATCCCAAGTTGAGCGTATGGCAGATATCGGGCGACGGCGACGCGCTCGCTATCGGCGGTAACCATTTCATACACGCCATACGACGCAATATCGACATCAACATATTGTTGTTCAACAACGAGATATACGGTCTTACCAAAGGTCAGTATTCTCCCACCTCCAAGCTCGGCAAGATAACCAAGACATCGCCTTTCGGTACCATCGAACACCCTTTCACCCCGGGTGAGCTGGTACTCGGCGCACGCGGCACTTTCTTCGCCCGTTCGTTGGACGTAGAGATGAACACTACCAAAGAATGTCTTGTCGCAGCTGCCGAACACGACGGTACCTCAGTGACCGAAATATTGCAGAACTGTGTGATATTCAATGATAAAACGCACGATCAGTTCGCTAATAAGGAGTGGCGCGAAGATCGTACCATAACGCTCCGTCACGGAGAACCCATGATATTCGGTAAGAATCGCGATAAGGGTCTTGTGCTTCAGGGTTTGGGACTTCGTGTAGTCACCATAGGTCAGGACGGATGGACCGAGAGGGATATTCTCGTTCACGACTCTCATAATCCCAATCCGGGCATACACATGATGCTCGTGGGCATGCGTTATCCCGACTATCCCGTGGCATTGGGCATCATACGCGATGTGGCCGATAAGACCTATGAACAGTCGTTGCAGAAGCAGGTCGATGAGATTCACGACACCGCTAAGATTCACAATGTAGACGAATTGCTTCATAGCGGAGATACTTGGGAGCTTTAGTTGCTACATTATAAATGCTTTATAAAAAAAGGCCATACCTGTTTGGGTGTGGCCTTTTTTATAATGCAGCTACTAGAGTTCCCGTTTTGTTTCTTGGTGGGTAGTGGTGGTAGCTCTTCGGCGGGATTATATAAATGTATGCCGCATGGTGAGGGGGCTTTTGTCGGTATATTGCCCGGGGTTACAGGGTCGGAGCCTGCGGGGGACCGCTCGAGCGGGGTTTTCGAGAAAGTAACTGAACTTGCTTTAATCAAAGACATTCGATAACAACCCAACCGTAAAGCGGGCCTCCGATGGGGGAGGCTCCGGCCCGCTCATCCCTCGTTCCTTGGGATTTAACGGCGGAATTTGTGTTTGATAGCCCTCGCTACGCTCGGGCTTTCTGCCTGTGCGAATACGCCTTACGGCGTGTTTGAGTCTGCTTGTTCGTATTTATGCCACTCGCTTCGCTCGGGCATGATGTACGCCTTACGGCGTTCTTTATTAGTCGTTGTTGGGCGGCGTTCTTTGCCTTGTCTTTTGTAGTTGTGTTTAGTGTAGTTGGAAATTTATTAGCGTTTCCATTTTAGTTTACGTTTGTTTTTGTTAGGGACGTTTTCGTGTTGCTTGCGCGGTTGCATCCCCTTCGGGGACGCGTTAGGGATTTTATAGGTCCGTGCGTACGC
>CAJURV010000033.1 GCA_910588925.1 uncultured Rikenellaceae bacterium | reverse complement strand
CACATTAGCTCCGGAGGCGCACGCCCGCGATCGACGATTTTTGAGGTCTAAAAAGCTTCGCTTCGCGCACTTTTTCTCGCCTCGGCAATCGAAACTTCGTTTCATTGCGCTCGGCTTACCGAAAAAGTTCGGCGCCCTGCGGGCTGCGGTTGTGTGCTAGGGCAAGCATGCCTGCGACTTGCGGTTAATGCGCATGTCTTTGGGTGTGAAGTGATGGTATTTGCTCGCAAGCGGCTTCCCCGACCTCTGTCGGGTTAATTCGTAGCGGTTATCGCGGAGCGGCACCACGTGCCGCATGTATGGCTTTTGCTAATGCGCATACCTTTAGTGTGTTTTATAGTATCTTTCCGTCTCGCCAACCGAAAACATAGTCTTTGTCGAACAACAAAACAACGTCCCCCCTGAATAGTCTATATGAAATACCGACAAGAAAATCCCAACTTATTACGGCACTAGAATAAAATCACTAAAAAAATGTGGGCGATAATCATATATCGTCCACATCTTATTTAAGTATATAATACTTCGGAGTTACTCCTCAACCTGTTCGGCATCCTCTGTCCCCTTGAGGTAGGCGGGCAAGTTCATGCCGGCCATTTTGAACAGGTCGTTGAGTGGCGGCACCGAATTCATCATGCCGGAGATGAAACCGGCGGTAGAGGTTTTGCCGTCTTTGCCGGCACCTCCGTCCCATACGGTGACTTTGTCTATCTTGATATTCTTGACAGCCTCCACTTGAGTACGCACCAGCTCCGGAAGTTTGTCAGTCACGAGCAACATAACCGCCTTTTCGGGATCGCCGGCCGCCGCTTTCACCAAACGGTCGTAACCTTCGGCCTGCTTGGTCAGTATCTCGAAATTACCGCGTGCCTCGGCCTCTTTCTTGGCGAATATGGCGTCGGCCTCGCCCTGCGCCAATCTTCGGAAACGTTCGGCATCGGCTTCGGCGTCTATTATGACCTTCTCTTTCTCTATCTGTGCCGGAACCACTATGTTGGCCATGCGAGTGGCTTTCTCTCGTTCCGCACGTGCCATTTCAGCCTCTTTCTCCGCCATATAGGCCTCCTCGAGAGCTTTGGCCGCCTGAACTTTCTCCGCCGCCGTAGCCTTACGCGAGGCTTCGGCCTCCTTCTGACGACGTTCCGCATCGGAATTGGCAATGGTTATCTTTGCGGTATTCTCGCCCTCTACGGCGTTAGCGTTAGCCTCCGAGGTGCGTATGCGGGTGTCGCGTACCGTTTCGGCTATACGTATATCCTTGTCTCTGTCGGCCTCGGCCTTACCGATCTCACCGAAACGATTCTGCTCGGCAACACTCTTTTTGGCATCGTTTATGGCCTTGGCGGCAGCCTCCTTACCCAACGCCTCTATATAGCCTGACTCATCGCGTATATCCGTTACGTTCACGTTGATAAGCTTAAGGCCTATCTTACGCAACTCGGCGTCTACATTGACGCTCACATTAGCAAGGAACTTGTCGCGGTCGGCATTTATCTCCTCTATATCCATGGTGGCGATAACAAGACGAAGCTGTCCGAACAATATATCCTGAGCCAAATCCTTTATGTTCTCGAGACGCAATCCCAAAAGACGTTCCGCCGCATTGGTCATGCTGTCGGCGTCGGTGGATATGCCGACGGTAAATCTACAGGGCACGTCCACGCGTATATTCTGTTTACTTAGAGCGTTGGTAAGGTTGCACTCTATGGCTATGGGAGTCAGATCGAGAAAAGCATAGCTCTGGAATACGGGCCATATGAATGCCGCACCGCCGTGTATGCATCGTGCGGAACTTTTGCCTCCAGACTTGTTGCGCCCGGTCTTACCGTACACGACGAGTATCTTGTCGGAGGGACAACGTTTGTATCGTGACAATATCGCCGCGAAGGTGACGAACAAAACAGCGACGAACACGATAATGGGTAGTGTGAAACTGATATCTTCCATTATATTTTGATAATTTGATTTTCAAACATATAGCTACAGACGCCCTACTTTGAGCAACGAGTCGTCGACAACGCCCACAACCTTTACTGGCGTGCCGCTTACGAGAGATTCGCCATCCGTGACGGCATCGTATTCGCGGACCGCCCCCTGTATGGTTATCTGCACTTTGCCGCGTCCGCCCTCGGGAATGGCGATATAGACAGTGCCACGACATCCCACCGCGCTTTTTTGCAGATCTATATTGCCCGACTGTTCCATACGGCTCATCAGGTAGAACATATACATGACGGCGGCAACCAAAAGGACACCGGCTATGACGCCCGACACTACGGTGACAACCAACCCCGTGCGTCCGTAAAGCGCTATGGCCGTCCACGAGAAGCCGAGAAAGAAATTGACGAAATTACGGAAAGTGAACAACTCGAGAGGCATATCCTCCGAGACGCCGACATCGCAACCGCTCGGATCGCCGTCGCCATCCATGCCCATGAAAGTCATGACGGTCTGTACAATGAATACAAGACTGCTCGTCAATGCTATTATCCATAACACCTTTTCGAGACTATCCATAGAAGAGAACCATTCCATAAGATCAATACGGTTTAGTTATTTACAAATATAACTATATTTTGGAAATATGCCCCGACTTCGTGGGAATTTTAGTACGAAACCGTATTACAACATATACACAGCAAACGCAGAGACATTCCGATCAGATAAATGTTCCGCTACCCTATCCTCTTTCCGACTAACGCTACAGCCATGCCGAGCTATCAACAGCAAAAACGCGGTCTGCGGTTGGCATATATCACGAGCTTAATCATAATTATCGCTACAGACATTCTCTTTTGGTATCAAATTTGCAAGTGTGGGATATATACTTATTTTATCAACTATTTAAAAATTTATTGTTATGAGCACTAAAGGTAATTTTATGGCATTTTTGGGTGGCGCCACGGTAGGTGCCGTAGTAGCAGTTTTGTTTGCGCCCGACAAAGGCGAAGTAACCCGTCAGAAGATAGGCAAGGCCGTTGCCGAAGGCAAAGATAAAATGAACGACTTGTACACGACCGGCAAACAGAAAGCCAAAGAGGCTTACGAACAGGGCCGCGACAAAGTTTCCGAATCGTATCGCAAAGGCCGCGAACGTCTTTCGGAAGCCATATCGGCAGGCCGTGAGATGGCCGACGAAGAGCTCGATGCCGTACGCGAAGTATTGTCGAAAGACAAGAACAAGAGCGACAAAAACGACAAGAGCGACGAAAAGAAAACGGACAATAAAAAGTAGTGTCTTATGGCTGACGAAAGACTGACCGACAGAATCTCGGAGGATCTGAAACAATATGTACGGCTACGCGTCGACTCCGCTAAATTAGCGGCTGTCGACGGGTTGTCGTCGGTCGCCGGAGGAGCGGTCGCACTCATGTTGTGTCTGTTCCTTGTAAACCTCGCTTTCATGCTCTTTACCGGCGTGTTCGTATATCTGATCGACATGCTGATAGGCTCATGGGTGTGGGCGGCAGTGATCCTCGGTTTTGTCTACCTGATCGCAGGGGTCTGCATATTCAGACATCCCGCCCCTTTCAGAAATAAAATGGTGCGTGTATTCGTACCCATGTTCTTCAACGACAAAGACGATGACGACGATGAATAAGCATGAGACGAAATATAGCCGCATAAAGTCCATGGCCGATCTGCAGAGGGCGCGTAAGAAAATACGTGTCATGCGTCTGGTCAACGAGACTTACCTCTCTCAGGATGTCGAGGAGCTCAAATATCGAATGTCTCCATCGACAATCATAGAAGAGGCCAAAGAAAGATTGTTATCCTCACACATGTGGAGCAACATACTGTCAGGTCTGCGCATACTGGTAGACGTGCGTAATCGCCTCCGCAAATGACTCTCACCGCATAAGAATCATTCGTAAACATAGATATTACATCCATGTTTACGAATGATTGCATGCGTGTACACATAATGAGTATGACATCAATAACATGAATATTTTCGATAAACCGAATACAATCGACACTTAATTTCATTGCGCCCGGTCTATCGAAAACTTCTGCATAAAAACGAACGTTTTCGGTAAGCCGAGAGCAGAAGCAAATGAAATTTGGTTATGCCGAGGCGAGAAAATGTAGAATGAAATTCAACGTTTAAAATTATATGTGACGAGAGGTTTGTACAACTAAAATGGGTTTCGATTGCCCGAAGCGAAAAACGCGTGTGATATTGTGCGATCTATCGAATATAAAAAACCGAGGTGTCATAAAGCAAATGACACCTCGGTTCGTTTTGTGCGGATGAAGGGACTCGAACCCCCACGGCTTGCGCCACCAGATCCTAAGTCTGGCGTGGCTACCAATTACACCACATCCGCAGTATTAAAGTCAGATAATCGAGCCGATAGCGACGGCGTTTCCTATTGCCACGGCAATTTATCTTATGCAAAGATAGTCTATTTTTCGTTTCGTTGCAAATCCGGCGTATTTTATATCGCCATATTTGGTGTCAACTGCCCTTCATATGCATTTGTAGCGTTGACCGGACGGGACGATTTACGCTTTGGCCCGTAGTAAACGTCTCTTTGTGTAAGCTGTTTTCAGTAGCCTTGCGATGAGGTATAGAACGATGAGTACGATTACCGACGAGGCCCCCGGCGGAAGCTGGGTGTGGTAGCTGATGAAAAGCCCGGAAACGAGTCCTGCCACCGCCACTGCGACAGCACCGGCGGTTATGCGGCTGAAACGTCGGGCAACAGAGGCCGAAACGAGCGGCGGTATGGTGAAGAGCGATACCAGTAGCATCACACCTACCAAACGTATGGTGATAACTACGGCGGCGGCCACCACGGCCAGCATTACGGCGTTTACGGCACGTACCGGCATCTTCTGTGTCTCGGAGAATCCTGCGTCGAATGCCACGTACATTATGTTTCTACCCCACAGCCCGAACAGGATCAGCAGAGAGGCCGCCAACAGCGCGCTCCACCACAGCAGAGGCGTAGTTATGGTGAGTATCGACCCGAAAAGAAAGCTCATTAGGTTTGGGGTGTATCCGGGTGTCAGGAATATGAATATTATACCGGCCGCCATCCCCAATGCCCACAGTACGCCTATGGCTGAGTCTTCGCGTACTTTACCTGTCGCAATGAAACGCTCGAGCCCTAAAGCCGAGGCCACGGAGAAGAGCAATGCCCCCAAAAGCGGGTCGAATCCGAGATAGCAGGCCATCCCTATGCCGCCGAAAGAGGCGTGGGTGATGCCTCCGCTAAGGAATACCAGCCTGCGGGCTACGATATAACTGCCGGTTATGCCGCACACTATGCCGCATAACAACGATGCCGTAAGTGCGTTCTGCAAGAATGCGAAGCGCGATATGTCGGAGATGAAATCTGTCACTTGTAAGTCGGGGTTGGATAGATGTTGGCCGTAAACGACAATGATCCGCCCCGGAAAAGCATTGCGCTTATCCGAGGCGGTCTTTAATGCCGCATTATGCGGACATGTCGTCCGAAAGCATGAATCCGTCGTCGGAGAAAAGGTCGTGCAACAGCCCGTCTATCATGGCGAGCTGACGGTCGCCTTTGTACACCAGTTGTTCGATCAGTTCGTCTTCGCCGGCATACACCGCTATGGATTCGTCATTTTCTTTACCTGAGGAGAGTTCTATCATAGGCGATAAATTTTAATCCCGACTCGTCGGCCGGGTGTTTGCAGATAAAACGCGCATTGCGGTTATTTATTGTATTTTCCTCAACTCTTTGGCCAGTTCCCATATCCGTTTGCGATAACTGCCGCCTATGGTTTTGTCTATTCGCGACGGGTAGACGCCGTTGGTTAGCAATACCGCATAAAGATCTATGGACGGGTCGCACCAGAAATAGGTGCCAGTGAAGCCCGTGTGGCCGTAAGAGGCTGTGCTGTAAGGCTCCGTTTTCAGCTTGTCGAAACCGAGTCCGCGGGTGACACGGCTCGAGGGAGACATCTGTTCCGAGGTGAACAGACGCAACACCTCCGGTTTTATTATCTGCATGCCGTTCCATCTGCCGCCGGACAGGAACATCTGACATAGCGAGGCTACGTCGAGTCCGTCGGCGAATAGTCCCGCATTGCCGCATACCCCGCCGAGCGAGGCGCTCATCTCGTCGTGTACATAGCCGCGTACGGTGTCGTGTCGCATGAGCAGGTCGTATTCGGTGGGGGCTATCTGGCCTATGTCGCTCCACTCCAACGGTTTGTAGCCTATGCGGGTGAGCCCCATGCGTCGATATATCGAACCTGCGAATTTGTCGAGCGTCTCTCCGCTAAGCTCCTCTATGGCTTGTTGCAGCAGATAGAAGTTGAGGCAGCTGTATCGGTAACGTCCGCGTCGTTCAGGTTGATAGGAGGCTACTACGGCAGAGTCGATGGCCGAGAGCAGGGACCGACGCACCCATAACCTCGGCGAGAGGTCGAACAGGGTGGTACTGTCGGGGGTGGCGCTTACGTATCGGTTGTCGTAAACGAATGTGTCTACCACGTATGTGGAGGCGTCTACGGCCACGGTGTGCAGAGAGTCGCGTTTGGCGCTCAATAGCTTTACGGAGTCGGCTATAGGCCTGCATGTCAGTTCGCATACGTATATCACCGGTTTCATGCCGGAGGTGTGGCGTAGCATGTCGCGTACGGTTATGTCGGCTACGGCGCTGCCGCTATATCGCGGAACCAGGCTCCCCAACCTGTCGGAGAGCTTTATGCGCCCCTCTCCGTAAAGGGTCATGACGGCCAAGGTCGTGGACATCACTTTGGTTACCGAGGCAAGGTCGTACAGGTCGGTGTCGGTTACTTTGCGCCCTCCGCTGTAGTCGAACGAACCTACGCTCGTAGAGTATATGACGCCGCTTTTGTTCCCTATCACCAACTGCCCTCCGGGGAAATACCGTCCTGCGACGCCTTGCATAAGGTAGTTCTCTATTTTACGTTCGGTCGCTTTGCGCAGAGCGGCCGGATCGGCGGGGTCGGCGGCCCGGGCGGAACATATCGCCACGAGCGGTAAAAGAATGGCTAAAATACGGTTCATATCTGTTTTGATGCGACTGCGAAATAAAGCTGACGTTTTCGATGAGCCGAGCGCAATGAAACGAAGTTTCGATTGCCGGGGCGAGAAAACATCTGCATCGAAGCGAACGTTTTTCCGTTGCATGCAGGTGCAAAGATACGAATAAGCCGAATACAAAAACAAACTTGTTTGGGTTTGTTGAGGCGCAGTATCTAAGACGAAGTCAAAGATACGAATAAGCCGAATACAAAAGCAAACTTGTTTGGGTTTGTCGAGGCGGAGTATCTAAGGCACAGCCAAAGATACGAATAAGCCGAGCGCAAAAGCGATCGTGCTCTGGCTTTGTCTACGGTGGTTGAGATGTCTGTGAAAATAAGGCGGTTATTCATACGAAAGTGTCGGAAAGGCAACGTCCGGAGCTGGCGATTTGCATGCTTGGAATAAAATACCTATCTTTAAAACCAATTCGGACCTTGGGGCTTTCTGTTTTGTAGGGAGAATAGTTTAGCGTAGAGGGGCCTGCGATATTTTCGCAAGATCTTTCCCGCGGTCCGTGTTGTATGTATCCGGTGTTTCCGATAGCATGGGCTAATAATCCCTGTGTTCGAGAGCATTGTGTGCAAAAAAGATTATTGTAATGAGTTTCAGAATAGACGAATCCGCACGTGTGGCGGTGATAGGTTACGGAAGTTGGGCTACCGCGCTCGTCAAGATGTTGTTGGAGAACGAGCCTGTCGTGGGCTGGCATATACGTAACGGCGAGGTCGCCGGTCATATACTCGAGCACGGCAACAATCCCAAATATCTTAGCGGTGTACATTTCGATACCGGCAAGTTGCATATATCGGGCGATGTTAACGAGATTGTCTCGTGGGCCGATATAGTGGTGTTGGCCACTCCCTCGGCATTCCTCGGTAAGACCCTCGAGCCCCTGACCGTGTCGCTGGAGGATAAGTTCGTGCTTTCGGCCATCAAGGGTATAATTCCGGACAGTTATGTCACCGTTGCCGAGTATGTCAATGAACATTACGGGCTGCCGTTCGACCGTATAGGCATCATCACCGGGCCTTGTCATGCCGAGGAGGTGGCTCTCGAGCGTCTGTCGTATCTCAATCTCGTGTGCAAGAGCGAGGACAACGCACGCATGCTGGCCGGCAAGTTCTCCACTCCATACATAAATACCAACACGGCCACTGATATATACGGCACCGAGTATGCCGCCGTGCTTAAAAACATATATGCCATAGCCGTAGGTATTTGTCACGGGCTGGGTTACGGCGACAATTTCCAGAGCGTGCTCATAGCCAACGCGGCCAAAGAGATGAACCATTTTCTCGAGAGCACCTATCCGTCGGAGCGCGATACCAATACCTCCGCCTATTTGGGCGACCTGTTGGTGACCTCCTATTCGCAGTTCAGCCGTAACCGCAGTTTCGGTATGATGATAGGCAAAGGCTATTCGGTGCGTAGCGCGCAGATAGAGATGAACATGGTGGCCGAGGGGTATTACGCATCGTATTGCATAGAGCAGATCAACAGGTCGCGCAAGGTGGTCATGCCCATAGCCGACACCGTCTATCGCATACTGTATATGAAGAGGTCGGCGGCGGCGGAGATAAAGACGCTCACCGGGCAGTTGAGGTGATTGGTCGGGTAGGCCCGATATTTGCACTGGGTTTCAGGCTCGATCCGATAAATAAAACATAACTTATGATAACAAAGGTCAGAATATCGTTAGACAGAATCACGCAATTCGTGTCCAAAAAAGACATAGCGGCTTTGGCTCCTCTTATGGAGCGATGCAATCGTACCGTTCATAAAGGCGACGGCAGGGGAAGCGATTTTCTCGGCTGGGTGACACTTCCCTCGTCGATAGGCAAGAAGCAGATCGCCGATATTATGGAGTGTGCCGATACCTTGCGTGCTTGTTCGGAGGTGGTAGTGGTGATAGGCATAGGCGGCTCTTATCTCGGCGCCAAGGCCGTAATGGAGGCTTTGACCCCAACGTTTGCGGCCTTCGATAGTAGTGAGGGTCAGCCGTTGGTGCTTTTCGCAGGACATAACATCAGCGAAGATTATATGGCCGAGTTGCTCGCATTCATTAAGGAGCGGTCGTTTTCGTTGATAGTCATATCCAAGTCGGGGACTACTACCGAGCCGGCCATAGCTTTCCGTCTGTTGCGCGAGGAGCTTGAGAAGAGGTACGGACGCAAGGAGGCCGCTTCGCGCATAATGGCTGTGACCGACAGTTCGCGCGGGGCGTTGCGTACGCTTTGCGACAAGGAGGGGTATAAAAGTTACGTTATTCCCGACAATGTGGGCGGACGTTTCTCCGTTCTGACTCCGGTAGGGCTTCTTCCCCTCGCTGTGGCGGGCATAGATATAGCCCGTTTGGTCAAAGGTGCGGCGGCTATGGAGAAGGCTACGGCTGTAGACGTGCCTTTCGAGGATAATCCTGCAATGCAATACGCGGCGGCCCGTTATGCCCTCTATACCAAGTTGGGCAAGAAGGTGGAGCTGTTGGTGGCGTTCGAGCCCAAGTTGCAGTATATGGCCGAGTGGTGGAAGCAACTTTACGGTGAGAGCGAGGGTAAGGAGGGCAAGGGTATCATGCCCCACAGCGCGGTATTCACCACCGACCTGCACTCCATGGGGCAATACATACAGCAGGGCGAACGTATAATGTTCGAGACGGTCATAAGCGTTGGTAAACCTGCGGGGCGCGTCGTCATAAAAAGCGACAGGGCCAATCTCGACGGGCTCAATTTCCTGGCAGGCAAACGTCTTAGCGAAGTTAACCGTATGGCGGAGTTGGGTACCATGCTCGCGCATGTGGACGGCGGAGTGCCTAACATAACCGTGGAGATGGATTCTATAAGTGCCGAGACCATAGGTATGCTTATATATATGTTCGAAAAAGCGGTGGGCATCAGCGGTTATGCTATCGAGGTCAATCCGTTCGATCAGCCGGGTGTGGAGGAGTATAAGAAGAATATGTTCGCACTTCTAAATAAGCCCGGTTATGAGGAGGAGGGCGAGAAGCTCAAGAAACGGATAGCCGGGAGGTAGTTAAGGATAGGGGGCAGGTACCCCCTTTTTTATTATTGGGTGAGAATGAGGGCTTTCGTGTCTTCGTCAGACGGTTTGCGGGGCGGTGAATTTTCTCTATCTTGACGATATGTGCATTAGCTGAACTTTTCGCCGGATGGAATTGACACGACTCCTATTATTATGTGGTTTACATGGATTTTAGCGATACCTTGCCCGGCGTCACAAGGGCCGGAGCATGCGGGGGACCGCTCGAGTGTGACATTCGAGAGAGTGATTTTATATAAAAAGGCGATAAATACTATAAATAACCAACCGTATAAGCGGGCCTCCGTTGGGGGAGGCTCCGGCCCGCTCATCCCTCGTGCCTCGGGATTTAACGGCGGAAGTTGTGTTTGATTGCTCTCGCTTCGCTCGGGCTTTTTGCTAACATTAGTACGCCTTACGGCGTGTTTGAATCTGCTTGTTCGTATTTATGCCCCTCACTTCGCTCGGGCGTGTACGCCTTACGGCGTTTTGGTCGGTCGTTGTTAGGTTGCTTTCTGTGCCTTGTCTTTCGCAGTTGTGTTTAGTGTAGTTGGAAGTTCATATCGTTTCCGCTTTAGTACCGTTTGTTTTTGTTGGGGACGTTTTTGTATTGCTCGTGCAGGTGCATCCCCTTCGGGGACGCGTTAGGGATTTTATAGGTTCGGGTCGTACGTGTAGGAAGTTTTAGTGAAGTTTAGGAAGTACGCGATCTCTGAACGCATGAATTGTCGGTTTGTGTGCGCGAGGTTCGGTTAACGTGGGGCTGTTTCCGTCGCTTTTTAGCCACAAAAATCGCCGATCCCGTTCGTGAGCCATCCTCACGTACATCGAGTACGCTCCGAGGCACACGACCGCGATCGACGATTTTTGAGGTCTAAAAAACTTCGGCGCCCTGCGGTCTTTAGTTGTGTACACGGGCTAGCATGCCTGCGACTTGCGGTTAATGCGCATGTCGTTAAGCTCCGATGTCTTTTTTGTTTCGCCGGGGAGTTTCCCAACCTCTGTTCTGTTAATTCGTGGAGGTTATTGCGGAGCGGCACCCCGTGCCGCATGGATGTATTTGTTAATGCGCATACTTTCAGTGTATTTTGTAGTATCTTATCGTCTCGCCAGCGGAATTGTGTACTATACTTTGCACTTCTAAAGAAGCGCAAGTCTTGTGTTGCGCTCCTGATACGGAGCGAGAGCGTTTCAGTCAATGCGCATAGCTTTGGGAAGTTGTGAGGTGTTTTTATCGTCTCGCCAGTCGGTAGCGTAAATGCCGAACCTTTTGTCTCGAAATTATAACATAATTAGATTTTCATGAGTCGCATTATGTATATAATTAGTAGCATGATGTACTAAAGTGTTCATCTTTATTTTTTTTGCTTTACTGCATATCGTGTACTTCTGAAAGTCCATTGTTTCTGGTACTTTGCCACTCGACAAATCACCTTCACCAAGTGGCTGCCGGGAGGTACAACCATATACATATAAATATCGGAGGCTGCATCTTCTTTAAGGATGCAGCCTCCGATATTTATATGTATAAAGATGTTAAACGTTCTTGCCGATGAACTTGCGGGGTTTTACCATGTTCTCGGGGCGGAGTACGTTGTCGAGTTCTTCTTTCGACATGAGCCCTTTTTCGAGAACCAGGTCGTACACGCCTTTATTGTTTTCGAGGGCCTCTTTCGCCAGCTCGGTAGATACTTCGTAACCGAGGTAGGGGTTGAGAGCCGTAACCAAACCTATGCTGTTGTAAACCATTTGGCGGCAACGCTCTTTGTTGGCGGTGATGCCTACGATACATCTTTCGCGGAGTGTGTTCATGCCGTTGATAAGCATTTCGATGTTTTCGAAGAGTGCCTGCACAATGATGGGCTCCATAGCGTTAAGCTCGAGCTGTGCGGCCTCTACCGCCATCGTTACCGTGAGGTCGTTGCCTATCACCTTGAATGCTATCTGGCTCACTACCTCGGGTATGACGGGGTTGACCTTGCCGGGCATGATGGTAGAACCGGGTTGCATGGGAGGCAGGTTGATCTCGTTGAAACCGGTGCGAGGACCTGACGAGAGCAAGCGAAGGTCGTTGCTTATCTTAGATAGCTTGACGGCCAGACGTTTGACAGCCGATGAGTACATGATGAACGCGCCGGTATCGTTGGTCGCTTCGATCATGTTGCCGGCGGCTACCATAGGCATGCCGGTGATCTCGCATAGATATTTGATACAGGTGGGGGTGTAGTCGGGATCGGAGTTGATACCGGTACCGATGGCAGTGGCACCCATGTTTACTTCGAGGAACAGACGTACGTTGTTCTCGAGGCGTTCTATCTCTTCAGACAGGGTGGCAGCGTATGCCCCGAACTCCTGTCCGAGGGTCATGGGCACTGCGTCCTGCATCTGAGTGCGGCCCATCTTGATGACATCGGCGAACTCTTCGCCTTTGGCACGGAATGCCTCTACCAATACCTTGAGTGCGTCGACAAGGTCGCGGGTGCGGTTGAGAAGAGCCACGCGCACCGATGTGGGATAGGCGTCATTCGTAGACTGCGACAGGTTGACGTGGTTGTTGGGATGGCAGTATTTGTATTCGCCTTTCTTGTGGCCCATCAGCTCGAGGGCACGGTTGGCGATCACCTCGTTGGCATTCATGTTGGTAGATGTGCCGGCGCCGCCTTGTACCATGTCTACTACGAAATGGTCGTCGAACTTGCCTTCGCGCACCTCTTTACAAGCGGCCACGATGGCGTCGCGTATTTCGGGCTTGAGTATGCCGAGCTCGCAGTTAGCTTCCGCTGCAGCCTGTTTCACCATAGCCAGCGCTTTGATGAAAACGGGGTACATGTTGAGCCTTACGCGGCTGATGTGGAAGTTCTCCATGGCACGCATGGTCTGTACGCCGAAATAGTATTCGACGGGAATGTTCTTGTCGCCGAGCAGGTCGTGTTCGACTCTCGTCTGACCCGATAATTTCTGGTCTGTTATTGCCATAACTATAATAATTTAATGATCGATTCCCGAGTAATCGCCATTAGTGGCGGTATCCCGATCATCGGGACTAAAAAGTAAACACCTACAAAGGTAATAAATTTTCTCCCAAGTTGCATTTTCATTCGAATAAAATGGTCGTTCTTTCGTCGGTATTCTTCTGCGGTTATGTTTCCGGGGCGGGGTACGGATGTCGAAAAAAGGCTGAAAATTTTGTGCGGAAAGGAAAAGTTTATACATTTGTCAAATTCCATTATTAGTGGAAAATCGCTTCGACCTGTGTCGCCGTTGTGATAGCGGTGTGTCGAAGTAGTTGGCAGTCAGTGTGTACACGTCTGCCTGAATGAGATAACCTAAAGAGCATTCGCTCCTTGAAAAAGAGTTTATGCGTCGCTTTGCTCGATACGGCGCACGAATGTATGAAAGGGTTGTGATATGGATAAAAAATTTACTTTGATATCGCTGTCGTTTCTGGCCTTGGTCTTTGCAGGATGCAGTCAGTTCGAGAACGGCGGTCAAGAGAAAGAGGGTCTCGACGGCGAGATAGGATTGTCTCTGGTCTCTTATTCTTCAGGGGAGGTGAGCGATCTTAATGCGGCGATAGACCCGTGGGGCACCACTCTCGGCAATTTCAGACTTCTGGTATATTCCGGCGAGACGCTCATTAAGAAATGGAATCGTTATTCCGACCTTATCGGTAACGGCAAGGTGCGTAGCGGTAACCATAAAGTGGTCGCTTTCTACGGCGATTCTACCAAAGTAGGCTTTGCCAAACCCTATTATTACGGCGAGACTCCGGTGGAGATAAAGGCCGGACAGGTCACGCCCGTCACCGTCACGGCAAAGCTCCGTAACGTGTGCATATCCGTGGTCGCCGAGGACGATTTCAAGTCTGCACATAGCGACTACAGCGTTTTGCTCTACACCTCCGAACAGCGTCTTACTTTCGCTTCGGACGAGGAGCGTTCGGCATTCGCTCCCCCTGCCGACGTGCGTTTCCGCATCTCTTACACCAATGCCGACGGCGAGGACAAGGTCTATATTCCCCCCACCATTAAGGATGTGGCTCCGGGCGATCATATAACGCTCTTTTTGCGTAGCGAGAACGGCTCTTTTTCGCTCGATATAACCAAAGATCTCTCCACCGACGACAAGGAGCTTGTCTTCGAGATACCCAAGTTAATGACGCCCAAGCCCGCGCCCGTCTATACGGCCACAGGTTTCGGCGCCGACAAGAGGGTGACCTACACCGACGGCTTCTCGCACGATGCCCGCATCGGTATATTCGCTCCGGGGCAGATACGCGAGTGCATAGTCAAGGTTAACTCTCCCACGTTGCTCGGACGCGGATGGCCTGCCGAATTCGACCTGCTCACTATAGATACGCAGACCAAAAATATAGTTCGGCGCGACTCTCTGAAATGGGACGACATGACCGACAATATCTCCGGCACGGTCGATCTGAGCGGTACACTCGGCTTGCTCGAAGCGGGCGAACACGCTTTCTCTCTGAGGGTTACCGACGGTTTGGGGCAGAGCGTAGATAGCGACGTGTACACGGCTCAAACCAACGGGGCTACGTTCGAATGGCTTCCGTTCGAGGGCGCCGCATGGGCCACCCACATAGAGACCGGGGCCACCGTCGCCGATGCCAATCCTGCCAAGTTCTCCACGCAGATATACCGAAACGGCAGATGGGAAGATCTGTCCGAGAGCCGTACTGTAAGCGAGGATGGCGACAGAGTCGATCTTAAATCGTGGGGTTTCGCGCCCAACACCTCTTATAGGGTGAGAATGGCTTATAACGGTCACACTTTCGGCGAACCTATCGACATTACCACGGAGACGGCGGCGCAGGTGCCCGATGCCGGCTTCGAGAGGTGGAGCGAGCAGATGTGCTACGGCAAAAATTCGGGTATGAACATAGAGATATTCGAAGTATTCCCTTACGATTATAACGACCCGTCAAGCAAATATTGGGATACGCGCAATGCGTTGACGACCAGCGACAGATCCGGTACGGCGAATTATTATTGCCAATATTCCGGCACGCGCTCGGCACAGGGTGTCAGCGGTCTTGCGGCTGAGATAAGCACAGTCAACTGGGGTAGAGGGTCGACATTCCCATTTGGTGCCGACGGCATAAAGAAAAATATAACCCCGGGCATGTTGTTCATAGGCGATTACGATTTGGCCGGTCGTACCGAAAACATGGGTCGTCAGTTCCCGTCGCGTCCCGAGGGAATGAAGTTCGCGTATAAATTCGCACAGATAAACGGCGAGAGCTTCGACGCATACGCCATAGTGGAGCACAGGGCCGCCGACGGTACGGTCAACGAGTTGGGACGTGCGCAGGTGGATACCGATGTGGCAAAGACTCCTGCCGGTGACTTTAAAACTGTGACACTTAAGTTCGATTATGATAATAGGCGCTTGAAAACCACGCACATAAAGATAGCTTTCGTGTCGTCCTCTTCTGCCAGCCCGTCCGTGAATCCAGTGAAAGGTTCTGCGGGTGCATTTCAGGGCTACAAAGACAGCAAATACATCGGCAATGTACTCACTGTCGATAATGTGGAACTCATATATACGGAGATAAAGGATTAATGGGCTTTCTCGACAGATACCGTCAAGAGCCTCATGAAATATTTCGTTAAAATATAACGACTATGAAAAAGATTTTTACATACGCATTCGCCGTGATGGCAGGGGTAGCATCCATATACTCTTGTACCGACGAGATGTCGCATCCCGACGGGGATCACGGTCTTAGCCTTAGGATAGGTCTCTCTTCGGAGGGGGTCAATATAGTAACTTATGCCACCGAGGAGGAGAACGCCATCGCCGCATTGGCCGACATAGATAATTTCAGGGTGACGCTCACCGATAACGCCACCGGTGCCGCTCTCTACGCATGGGAGCGTTACGCGGATATGCCCCCGGTTGTGGAGATTGCCAAAGGCAGCTATACCATAACGGCCGAGAGCGGCAATGTCAAGCTGGCCGGTTTCGACAGTCCTCATTTCAAGGGCGAGGAGCGCATAGGCGTTTACGACGGTCAGCTCAACGAAGTAGACCTGCTCTGCAAGCTGCATAACGTGGCGGTGCATGTCGATTTCGACGAGAGCTTCGCATCGCAGCTCGACGGCGGTACCCTCACCATAGCCAAAGCTAACGCCGGTGCTGAAAAGAGCGCATTGGTGTTCACGCCGGACGGTGCGGAGAGGTACGGTTTCTTCTCGGTGGGTCCGCTCAGCGTCACCGCCAAGGGTTTCAGTAAGAAGACAGGTAGCCTCCTTACCTACACTATAATGATAGACGAGACCGAGGCCAACCAGCTGCATCGTTTCCATGTCAGCGCCATGGGCGTGGGCGAGGCCGATTTCAATATCAAGATAGACGGTTCGATGACGGACAAAGACCATATCGTTTCGGTGCCCGAGGAGGGTGGCGACGACGGTGACGGCAGCGATTTCGGCGATATCGACAATCCGTGGGACGACGATGTGCATGGTAGTGCGCCCACCATAAAAGGTAAAGGTTTCAATATATCAAACCCGTTAGTGTTCAATACGGCACAGGCTTCGAGCGCATCGGTAGTGGTTAATTTCGCCGCTCCGGAGGGTATAGCCAACCTGTTCGTGGAGATAGATTCGCCGTACCTGACAGAAGATATACTCGGTAGCTTCAATATTCCCGTCAGCTTCGACATAGCTAATCTCGACGATAACCTCAAGGAGGGTTTCGTGGGTCTCGGTCTTATAGGCGAAGATCCCATCGCTGGAGCTACCAGCGCATCGTTCTCGGTTGGGGCGTTCATGAGTATGCTCGACGTAAACGTTCATAAATTCCACATCAGACTGGTGGATGCCAAGGGCGAAGAGGCTAATGCTACGCTTACCATCAATAGGGTGGACTAAGCTCGCGTGGCTTTTCGGAGTCTGCGGTGCGGCGCATGTACGTGTCAGCCAAGGCTTCGGGTTATTAACGAATAGAGTATCATAATGAGATCGTTCGACAATATAAGACGCCGTGTGGCGCTTCTGATCACCGCGCTGGTGTGCGTGTGGTGCGCCTCGTGTACCAATGATCCGACGGTGCATACGGTGGGTAACAAAGGCCGGTTGTATATAAAGGGTATCACTTCGGATGTATCCGTAGTGGAACGTGTCTCTTACGCCGCCGATCCGGACACTTATCGTGTGGAGATCCTCGATGAGAAGGGCGATGCGGTGATGTCGTTCGAAGACAGCAACGATATGCCCGACGTCATAGAGCTGGATAACGGCACCTACACGGCGGTGGCCACCAACGGCAAGGATGTCGACGATTGGGAGAGTCCGTATCTGGTAGGGCGCGAGACGTTCGAGATAAGGACCGGTAAGGTTACGACGGTTAATCTCGTTTGCCGCATAGCCAACGTAAAGGTGAGCGTGCGTTTCGACCATAGCGTCACCGAGGCGTTCAGCTATTATAAGGCTGTCGTTAAGAATAACCGCAATAAGGCTTCGCTTACTTTCTCGGAGGAGGAGATACGTTCCGGCTATTTCAAGGATCCGGGCTCGTTGACATGGGAATTGAATCTCGTCAACAAGCAGGGGACTGTTTACAAGATGCGCAAGACCATCACCGGAGTAAAGGCCAGAGAGCATTACATACTCACATTCAAGGTGTCGGAGAGCGGCGAGATAACCGACGGCGGCATACACTCGTCCATATCCGTCGACCCGAACACCGACGATATCGACCACGATATAGTGATAACTCCGGGGCGTTGCCCTATGGGGCGGTTCTCGTCTTCGGACCTCGACATGGACGGCTTCACGCTCATTGAGTTCGGCGAGAGCGTACCGGCACGCGTAGATGTGGAGGCCGAGGCCGGTATCGATCTGCTCTACGTCACTCACTACGATAAGTCGCTGGTGGCGCAGGGGCTTCCCGAGTTCATAAACCTCACCACCGCCGGCGAGGCCACGGTAGCGGCGCTCAATGCCATAGGTCTCAGATGGGGAGGTATCGGCACCTCTTCCGGCTTCATCGACTTCAGCGGTATGACTGCCGGGATGAAGACGGGCGAACACAATATCACTCTTATGATGCTCGACAGCCATTGCCAGTTAGTAGAGCAGACGGTGTGTCTAAATGTACGTTCGTCCAATGCCAACACTGCCCTCAGGAGGGTGGAGGCGTTCGCCAAATACGCTCTCGTGGAGGCCGAGTGGACGTCCGGTATGCAGCCCGAGGGGCTCACGTTCGAGTATCGCAAGGATGCAGACGAGACGTGGACCGTTTTGCCCGAGAGCGACATAACCATAGACGGTAAGAACTTTACCGCTACCGTACGCGGGTTGGAGCCGGATACCAGATACAGGGTGCGTCCGATCTCCGCCGATATAGAGGGCAACGAGGTCAGCTTCACTACCGAGAACATCGTGCTTATTCCCAACCTCAATATGGATTCGTGGAGCCAGAGCGGTAAGACATGGAATCCGTGGGGTGACGGAGTGGATCAGTATTGGGATACCGGTAACTCCGGAGTGACCATCGTGACCAATTCCAATACCGCGCCTGTAGACGAGCCGGAAGCATATAAGGGCCGGGGAGTACGTATGCAGTCGCTGTGGGTCAATGCCGTAGTCGTAAAGACTTTTGCGGCCGGAAACCTCTTCACCGGATATTTTGAGACCAACCTATCCAGTCCTAAGGATAGTCCGCATTTCGGTCGTCCCTATACCGGTCGTCCTTCGGGGTTGCGTTTCTTCTACAAATATACGCCTACTACCATTAACAGGGGTGATGCGCACATAGGCGAGACTGACCGAATGCACGTGTATATCAGTCTCGAGAAGTGGCCCGACGGCACCTCCGAACGTCCGTCGAACCCTGTAGTGGTGGGTTACGGCGAGTTCAAGACGGCCGATAACGTCACTGAATATACCGAGGGTGGTTTCGACATAAAATACACCCTTGAGAAAGACGGCGAGGGTAACACTATCAAGCCTACGCACATAGTGTTCGTAGCCACATCGAGCGTGTACGGCGCCGACTTCATAGGCGGCGAGGGGAGCACACTCTACATCGACGAGTTCGAGTTGCTCTTCGATTAACGAAAATGTCATTTATGCAATCACTAAAAGGCCTTACGGGCCTTACGGCCGCCATATTGCTTCTGTCGCCCGCTATCTGTCGGGCGGCGGAGGCATCGATTATGGCTTCGGATACCGCTATGGTTTCAGTGCCGGTCGTAGTAAAGGGCGCTAAAGAGCCCGGTGTCGTCGCTGTCAGAGACACGGTCTACGTGCCGGTGATGCCGGCGTCGCTCGACAGTCTTACGCGCATGATGGAGCAGAGGCTCAAGGCAATAGAGGAGCGAATGTATGGCATAGATACCATTCGTAACGTGATCTCCTCGCCGTTGCAGGAGCGCAACGAACAACACCGTGCCAAGCGTTATGCCGAACGCGAGTCGGCGCGTGCCAACAACTGGATGCGCGGACGAAGCCATCCGTTCGACCGAGGGATAGACCAGATCGTGTTCGTACCCAAGGGGCAGTGGCTCGTCGGCGGCAACATATCTTTTCAGGATTACACCGAGGATAACTATAAGTTCTTGATAGTGGAGGATATAAACCTCGACGCCTATATGTTCAAGGTGAGTCCGTTCATCGGTTATTTCGTGGCCGACAACACTGCGTTAGGCGCGCGTTTGGTCTATTCGCGCACATCCGCCGACGTTGGGAGCGTCAATCTGAAGATCAACGACGACCTTAGTTTCGGCATTAACGACCTTACCTATATACAACATCAGTACGATGTTTCGTTATTCTTACGTAACTATATCAATCTCGGCACGCAGAGGCGTATAGGTCTGTTCAACGAGACGCGTCTTACCTACGGCGGCGGTCAGGGTAAGCTCGTCAACAGCTCTAAGGAGGAGGTCAAGGGTACCTACCAGAAGATACGGAGCCTGCAGCTCGGGTTAGCACCGGGTATAGTGGCGTTTGTGACGGATAATGTGGGCGTGGAGGTGTCTGTGGGTGTTTTAGGGTTGAAATACAACACCATAAACCAGATAACCAATCAGGTGGAGACCGGTAAACATTCGCGAACTTCGGCCAACTTCAAGATAGACCTCTTCTCCATAAATCTCGGTATGGCATTCTATATCAACTCCATGCGAGGTTTGAATCCGGTCAACTACAAGTTCCGCAAATCTGCCCGTCAGGCCACCGAGGACGATTTCGAGAGGGCGATAAGAACCAATATGGAAAAGCAATGAGACAGGCATACGGATACATTACTCTTGTGACGATCGTTGCGGCGATGTTGTCGTTGGGCGGATGTATCGTCAACGACATACCCTATCCCAACAGGCAGCCCTCTTTCAAAGCGTTCGAGGTGGAGGGACAGATAGGCGTAAGCGAGTTCGACAACGTGAAACGAACCGTAAGCCTCACTGTGGACGGCGAGCACGACATAACGGACGTGAGGGTGATATATTACGAGATAAGCGACTCCACGGAGATGGTGCCCGAAATGCCGGAGAACCTCAACCTGTCCCGTCCCTACCGTTGTACGTTGCGTACATGGCAGGATTACGAGTGGACTATCGACGCCAAATGGGACGTCAACTACATCGTCAACGTTGAGAATCAGGTAGGCAACGCCTCCATAGATACCGTCAACCGTGTGGCGATAGTTACTGTGGCCAAGTCGCAGCCTCTTACGTCTGTCAGGATAGACAAGATGGAGCTGGGGCCGGCCAATGCCGTGATAACTCCCGACCCGTACGAGCGTAAATACGACCTTTTGGGAGACGGTACCGTCTTCGAAGTGAGCATGTTCGGACGTACGGAGCAGTGGCGCGTATCGGCCCAGCATGCCAATTTCACTATCAACGGCAAGACCCTCGTGGCGTGGACCAAGACGGCTACCGCTACCGCGGATGTGCCCGTAGGTTCCAATCAGGAGATGGGCTACGAGTACCGGCGCGATGTTGACGAGGTGTGGTCCAAGACCGACATAGGCAATGTGTCGTTGGAGGGAGGAACCATGACGGCCGTGATGACCGATCTGGAGCCCGGCACCAAATACGTATGCCGTCCTTTCCTCGGAGACGAGAGGGGGCAGGAGCAGACATTCACCACCGATGACGTGGTGGATATACCCAATATGAGCTTCGAGGAGTGGTTTAATAAGAGGAAGAACAATCACGATTGCTGGTTCCCGTACGCCGAAGGTGGAGCGCCGTATTGGGCTACCGGTAACGATGGTATAGCCATGGTGAGCGACGGTGCCACCTATCCTGTCACCGACAAGGTAAAGGAGGGCAGGTATGCCGCCTATATGGAGACCAAGAAGGTGACAATAGGGGTGCCGCTCGCAGCAGGTAACCTGTTTACCGGAGATTTCATTACCAATGTCCAGGATCCCGGCAGCAGTCCCAAGTTCGGGCGTCCGTTCACAGGTCGTCCCGCCAAGCTCTCCGGGTGGTACATATATCAGCCGGGTATTATCGACGTATATCATCAGAACAAATTCCCGGAGGATTCCCAGCATGTAGGCGAGACGGACAAGTGCCACATATACATCTATCTGGAGAACTGGCGCGGAGCCACGGCACGTCCCAAAGAGGCCGACAGAGACATAGTAGCGTACGGCGAGTTCAAGACCGACGCATCTACTACCGACTACCAGCAGTTCGTAATAAACCTCGAGTACCGCACTACCACTATCAAGCCTACGCATATAGTGCTCGTAGCCACGTCGAGCGTTTACGGCGAGAGATATTGCGGTGCCACCGGGTCGAAACTGTGGATCGATGCCTTGTCGTTCGATTACGATGCGGCTCCTATAGTTAAGAAATAGTTACCGATAGAAGATAGTTAATAGTCGGGAGGGAATTTCTTCCGGCTATTTTTTTGTTGAATCTTGCCGGACAGTGCATGAGATGGTTGTTTGCGAGACGGTGAATTTATTCGGATATTTACGGTATGCGCATTAGCTGAACTTTTTCCCGGACGAAATGAACACGATTCCTTATGATAGTTATACCGCGTAGTGATGTTACTTTTGGCGGTATATTGCCCGGCGTCACAAGGGCCGGAGCCTGCGGAGACCGCGCTTCGCGGCGGGCAGAGAAGATAGCCGGGTGTAAAATAAGCGGAAAAGGTATCTGATTGCCGGAACTTACGCGGGCCTCCGTTGGGGGAAATTTATGCCCACCGCGAGGTGCGGCCCGCTCATCCCTCGTGCCGAATGAATGGTGTTGTTTAATGCGCATACCTTCAGTGTGTTTTATAGTATCTTACCGTCTCGCCAGTCTGAAGAATATTCGTTCGCTTAATTGCAGACATTTTCTCGCCTCGGCATAATCAAATTTCATTTGCTTCTGCGCTCGGCTTATCGAA
>CAJURV010000032.1 GCA_910588925.1 uncultured Rikenellaceae bacterium | reverse complement strand
ACAAGCAACCTCTAATACCGAAAAAACACAAACTTCCAACTACACTAAACACAACTGCAAAAGACAAGGCACAGAACGCTGCCCAACAAAAATTAATAAAGAACGCCGCAAGGCGTACACGCCCGAGCGAAGCGAGGGCAATCAAACCCAATTCCGCCGTTAAATCCCGAGGCACGAGGGATGAGCGGGCCGCACCTCGCGGTGGGCAGAAATTTTCCCCACACGGAGGCCCGCGTAAGTTCCGGCAATTATAGAACCTTTCCGCTTAAATCACCGTCGGGAATTGAAAGAACACCACGCTTAAGCGGTCCCCCGCAGGCTCCGACCCTGTGACACCGAGCAAGACTACGCAAAAAGCGCTCTCAGTTATACGGAACTTTGTCTGTCAGTCCGTGCGAAAATTCAATGGATTAACCGATATATTAAGTAATGGGTCTTAGCCGATTACACCGAGATGCCGTGTCTTTTCCGGTCATTAACATACAGCGGGTTATAATCCGCAGACTTGCCTTTTTGCCATGTGTGACGTATTTGTCTGAAATATAAATACATATCCGCAACATATTGTAAAAAGATTATGTCTCCTTTATCAAGTCGTAGATTCTATTGCCTGAATATTCTCGTTATAAAGCAGACTGTTATGGCGGGAGCACACGTCAGCATTATGAATTTTATAATGCGCCGCAGTATCATCCGCCGAAACGTCCGCCCACTGCGCTACCCGGCATTTCCGAAACGATAATAGTCATAATTTTATCCACGATTATTGCGTTTTTTTGATGTAATTTAGGTATATTTGCGTGCGGGAAATTTTGGAGACGAGTCCCGTCGACGATATGCCTCGGAAATTATATTGACATTAACGTTTATAAGAATGACTAAGCAAAAGAAATTCATCACCTGTGATGGTAACTACGCCGCAGCGCACATCGCTTACATGTTCAGCGAAGTGGCGGCGATTTACCCCATCACACCGTCGTCTACCATGGCAGAATTGGTTGACGAATGGTCGGCAGCCGGCCGTAAGAACATCTTCGGACAGACCGTAAAGGTCGTAGAGATGCAATCCGAAGCCGGTGCGGCGGGTGCTGTGCACGGTTCGTTGCAGAGCGGCGCACTCACCTCTACGTTCACCGCATCGCAGGGTCTGCTTCTGATGATTCCCAACATGTATAAGATCTCGGGCGAGCTTCTTCCCGGCGTATTCCACGTGTCGGCGCGTGCTTTGGCGGCACAGTCGCTCTCTATCTTCGGCGACCATCAGGATATAATGGCTACCCGTCAGACCGGTTTCGCCATGTTGGCGTCGAGCAGTGTGCAGGAGGTTATGGACCTTTCGGCCGTATCGCACCTCGTGTCGCTCAAGTCGCGTATTCCTTTCATGAACATATTCGACGGTTTCCGTACCTCTCACGAGATACAGAAGATAGAGGCCCTCGAGATGGAAGATCTCGAACCCCTCTTCGACCGTAAGGCGTTGGCCGACTTCCGTGCCCGTGCCCTTAGCCCCGAACATCCCGTAACTCGCGGTACCGCCCAGAATCCCGATATCTACTTCCAGACCCGCGAGGCGGCTAACCGTTTCTACGACGCCGTGCCCGACATGGTTGCCGAATGCATGGACAAGATCAGTGCCGTCACCGGCCGTAGCTATGCTCCGTTCAACTATTACGGTGCCCCCGATGCGGAAAACATCGTCATAGCAATGGGTTCGGTTACCGACACCATACGCCAGACCATCGCCTACCTCGAAAAGAAAGGCGAAAAGGTCGGCCTTATCTCGGTGCATCTCTATCGCCCCTTCTCGGCCAAATATTTCATGAACGTGTTGCCTAAGACGGTCAAACGCATAGCTGTCCTCGACCGTACCAAGGAGCCCGGAGCGAACGGCGATCCCCTCTACATGGATATCAAGGAGCTTTTCTACGGTATGGAAAACGCCCCGCTTATCGTAGGCGGACGTTACGGCCTCTCGTCTAAGGACACCACCCCCGCGCAGATGTTGGCGGTGTACGAGAACCTCAAGATGAACGAGCCTAAGAACCAGTTCGTGGTGGGCATCGTAGACGATGTTACGTTCAAGTCGTTGCCCGTGGGTGCCGAGCTCAATCTCGAACACGACGGACTCTTCGAGGCGCGCTTCATAGGTCTCGGTTCTGACGGTACCGTGGGTGCAAACAAGAACTCTATCAAGATCATAGGCGAGGCGACCGACAAGTATTGTCAGGCCTATTTCTCTTACGACTCGAAGAAATCGGGCGGTTACACCAGCTCGCATCTCCGTTTCGGCAACCATCCGATCAACTCTCCCTACCTCGTCACCACTCCCGACTTCGTGGCGTGTCACGTACCCTCGTATTTGGGTAAATACGACCTGCTCAAAGGTCTGAAAGACGGCGGTACCTTCCTGCTTAACAGCGTATGGGACGAGGAGACTACCAAGAAGCATCTGCCCGACGACATGAAACGATACATGGCAGAGCACCATATCAACTTCTACATTATCAACGCTACCAAGATAGCCGCCGAGCTCGGTTTGGGTTCGCGTACCAACACCATAATGCAGAGCGCGTTCTTCAAGGTGTCGGGCGTCATTCCTTACGACAGCGCGGTAGAGCACATGAAGAAGGCTATCTACAAGTCGTACGGCAAGAAAGGCGAGGATATAGTTAACAAGAACTACGCAGCCGTAGAGGCCGGCGCTAACGTCACCAAGATAGAGATACCCGCCGAGTGGGCCTCTATAGTGCCTGCGCCCAAGAATCACGGCGATCTTCCCGAGTTCATCGCCAAGATAGTGGAGCCCATCAACGCACTCGAAGGCGACACTTTGCCCGTGAGCGCCTTTAACGGACGCGAAGACGGCACATGGGACGCCGGCACATCGCAGTATGAAAAACGCGGTATCGCCGTAAATGTTCCCGAATGGCAGCCCGACAACTGTATACAGTGTAACCAGTGTGCATACGTCTGCCCCCACGCTGCCATACGTCCCTTCCTGTTGACCGAGGCCGAAGCGGCTGCGGCACCCGAAGGCACCGTTACCATTCAGGCTGCCGGCGCACTCAAGGAGTATCGTTTCAAGATACAGGTGAGTCCGCTCGACTGTACCGGTTGCGGCAACTGTGCCAACGTATGTCCCGCTCCCAATAAGGCATTGCTTATGAAGCCGCTCGAGGGTCAGCTCGAAAAGGGCGAAGCCGAGCGTTTCATATACATGCACGACAAGGTGGGCTACAAGGTTGTTGCCGATAAGACCAAGAGCGTCAAGAACAGCCAGTTCGCACAGCCGCTCTTCGAATTCTCGGGAGCATGCGCGGGTTGCGGCGAGACACCTTATATCAAGACTATCACCCAGCTCTTCGGCGACCACATGAACATCGCCAATGCCACCGGTTGCTCGTCTATCTACGGCGGTTCGGCACCCTCTACCCCCTATTGCACCGATGCCAACGGTCACGGTCCCGCATGGGCCAACTCACTCTTCGAGGACAACGCCGAGTTCGGTTTGGGTATCAACACCGGTGTCAATACTTTGCGCAGTCGTCTTAAAGACACTATGACCAAGGCTGTTGCCGAATGCGACAAGTGCAGTGCGGAAGTCAAGGCGGCAATGCAGGAGTGGCTCGACGGTTTCGATTCGTACGAGGCTTCTAAGGCAGCGACGGAGAAACTTCTGCCGTTGGCCGAACAGTGCGGTTGCGACGTTTGCCGTCAGATAGTGGAGCTCAAGGATTATCTCGTGCGTCGTTCTACATGGATATTCGGCGGCGACGGTTGGGCTTACGATATCGGATACGGCGGATTGGACCACGTGCTCGCATCGGGTGAGAACGTAAATGTCCTCGTTCTCGACACCGAGGTTTACTCCAACACCGGCGGCCAGTCTTCTAAGTCGACCCCCATAGGTGCGGTGGCTAAGTTCGCGTCGGCAGGTAAGCGCGTTCGCAAGAAAGACCTCGGAGCTATGGCTATGACCTACGGTTACGTATATGTAGCGCAGGTAGCTATGGGCGCTAACCAGAGTCAGTATTTCCAGGCTCTCAAAGAGGCTGAAGCCTACGACGGTCCCTCTCTGATAATAGCATACGCACCCTGTATCAACCACGGTATCAAGGGCGGCATGGGCGTATCGCAGCTTACAGAGAAACAGGCCGTAGAGTGCGGTTACTGGCACTTGTGGCGTTACAATCCCACTCTCATAGAGCAGGACAAGAACCCCTTCACCCTCGATTCGAAAGAACCCGACTGGAGCAAATTCCAGAAGTTCATTCTCGACGAAGTGCGTTACTCGTCATTGCTCAAGTCATTCCCCGCAGAGGCACAGGAGCTCTTCGCAGCATCCGAAGCCAACGCCAAATGGCGTTACTCTACCTACAAACGTTTCGCTGCAATGAACTATGCGGCTACGGAAGAGTAAACGATAGGTATTAAAAAAGAGGGGCTTCGCCGGATTCGGCGAAGCCCCTCTTTTCTTACAAACATATCCGTTACTCCTCCGTTGGGATGGTGGCCCTTTGGCGGGTATTTTAGGTGATGGTGCCTCCGGTGGCCTTTCCGGGGGAGGTGTTTTGTCACTCGACAAAGTACCCAGAACGAGGGGGCACAGCCCTTTTGATGTGCGAGATGTGCAGTGATGCCAAAGGATGTCAAGGTGAACACTTTGCGTGCGTCATGCGGCTTGTTGTGGTTTCGTGTGGTTATTATAATCTTTTTTGTTGTTGGCGAGACGGGAATATCCTTTAAAGTTTGTTGGTATGCGCATTAGCTGAGGCCTGTCCATGCAGTCCGGGGTGCCGCTTCGCGAAAATTACACGGATTAACTCGACATAGGCCGGGAAAGCCGCTGGCGAGCAGATACCATATTCTGAACCTGAAGAGATGCACCCACGCCAGCAGACCAGAAACATCCCCAACAAAAATAAACAACCTGTTAACACCTCAAAAATAGAAACTTCCAACTACACTAAACACAACTGCAAAAGACAAAGCACAGAACACTGCCTAACAACTAACAAAAAATGCCGCAAGGCGTACATACACCGGCAGAAGCCCGAACGAAGCGAGGGTATAAAACACATTCCGCCGTTTAATCCCGAGGTACGAGGGATGTTAGCCACGTCTTCCGCCAGACGGTCCGAGGAACAAGTACCAGCGGGCCGGAGCCTCCTCCGACGGAGGCCCGCTTATGCGATTGGGTTATTATCGGTTGTTTCGCTTTGTGGGTGTTTGTTGGCTTTCTAGTGCTTCCCGCTCAGGCGGTTCTTCCATGCAGGCTCCGTCCCTGTGACGCCGAGTAACCCACCGCCCAAAGCAAACCCACCATACGGCATGATAATAAGGAATAGCACCTGTCTCATCTTGCAGTAAACCATTAAACACAAACATATTACCCACAAATATATACGTGTTCCACCCAAGCGCCCCTCTATCCGCTACAAGACGCCCTCATCCGCCGAAACGCCCGTCTGTTATGCCGTCATATCATCTTGATTTGGATTAACCTATAAAATTTATTGTACTTGTCATGTAAGGCAAAGGGTATTTATTTATATCTATCGATTAATCATGCTGATAGATAAACATTAACCCCAAAAAATAAAAGAGCAATGAAAAAATGTTTTTCGCACTTGCAGTATTGTTAGTCGCAACTACAACCACTACATTTGTCTATTCAAGCAAGAATAACAAGAGTTTATCCTATATCATCCAAAATAATATAGAGACTTTGTCGAGTGATGATGTTATTGATAATCCGATTTGTTGGTCGGGAGGACAGGGTGCTATATCTTGCGCTATAGGCGGTGGCATAAGTATATCAGGAGTTGGTGTTCGGTTAATTGTGAGGTTGAATGCGCTGGAGGATATTATGTATGTTGCGGGATAGCATGTACTTGTGAAAAAATTTAATCTCAGATAGGTGATGCGCAAAATAATCTTTATTCTTATCGTTGCATCGCTTTACGCCTGCACCAACGCACAGCCCACTACACCCGGAGAGGTTGTTGCCATCGATTTCGACAATGTGAAAACCGTAGACATACGCAATAGTGAGATTATAGAACTTGAAGCGACAGATAAGTCGCTGTTGGCGTATATAGATGGTCTTGTCATTAACGACGACAAGTTCTTCATCAGATCGAGAGGCGAGGTGTTTGCATTCGACAAGTCGGGGCGATGATAGCTATTCCGATTCCGATAGCGCTCTCCGTATTGCTCTTCATAAAGGTAAACAGATACGATAAGCTAAACAGGGAGGCGATAGCACGGCTAAGCCGTGAGAACATGCTGTTCGCTCCGGTTCAGCATGAACAGTTGGAATTACTCGATTTCAACCTGACGGACGTAGCCCACTCCGAAGTAAGCGATATTAACGGCAATAAGTTTATCCTTTCGGATTCACTAAAAGCGGACAAAACTATTATGATATATATTGCAAGGATTGCGTCGATTTCGTCTTGGGGCATATAGGAGTTCTTAACGAGAAAGCCTCTTGCGATACTGGCCGACAAATAGATTCCGAGAGACCTGCATGTGTTCGCAAGGACCAACGGCATAGAGAACGATTTCTATCTTCCGGAAAACCCCGCATCGATAAATAAGACGGAATACGCAGGAGTGCCCGTAGTGTTCGTTGTCGACAGAAACTCTAACCACATCTCGCACGTGTTCGTGCCGCACAAGGAGGTGTCCGAATACTTTGCCAAGTATATCGACATAACGACAGGATATGTGTGCGACTGAATCGTGTTTATTTATAAAACGGGGAGCTGTGAGGCTCCCCTGCTTTGTTTTTATAGGATGTTGTCGCGATATGGCCACGGTCTTGGGTTAAGGTCGCGGTTTCTTTATCCGGAGTGAGCGGAACCGCCGGAGGCTTATACTATAATTATTGCGAAAAAAGTTATCTTTGTAGAATATTCAGGAGAAGCACATGAGCGATTTCATAGTATCGGCACGTAAATACCGGCCCGTGACTTTCGAGTCGGTAGTAGGGCAGAAGCACATTACCGACACGTTGCGCAACGCAGTGACGCGCGGTACGCTTGCCCACGCCTATCTTTTCTGCGGTCCGCGCGGTGTGGGCAAGACCACCTGCGCCCGCATTCTTGCCAAGACCATCAACTGCATGTCGCCGGGTCCCGACGCGGAACCGTGTAACGAGTGCGAGTCGTGCCGTTCGTTCAACGATAACCGCTCGTTCAACATACACGAGCTGGACGCCGCCTCCAACAACTCGGTGGATAACATACGCGCCCTTACCGAGCAGGTGCGCATACCGCCGCAGGTAGGCCGTTACAGCATCTACATCATCGACGAGGCCCACATGCTGTCTACGGCTGCGTTCAACGCCTTTCTCAAGACGCTGGAGGAGCCGCCCGCACATGCCATATTCATATTGGCGACCACCGAGAAACATAAGATCATACCTACGATACTGTCGCGTTGCCAGATATACGACTTCAAGCGCATAAAGGTAGACGACGTGGTGGGGTATCTCCGGTTCATATCCGATAGCGAGGGTGTCTCCTACGACGACGAAGCGCTTCATATCATAGCCCAAAAGGCGGACGGCTGCATGCGCGACGCCTTGTCTATGTATGACAAGACCGTGCTTTTCTGCGGAGGCAACCTTACGGGTCATGCGGTGGCCGAGGCTCTTAACGTGCTCGACTACGACACCTACTTCAATTTCGTCGATGCCGTCACCTCCGGCGATTACGCCTCTGCGCTCATGCAGTTCGACGAGGTGTTGCAGAAAGGTTTCGATCCGCAGATATTCCTCGGCGGGTTGTCGGCCCATCTTCGCAACCTGTTGGTGGCAGGGAACGACTCTACCGTATCTCTTTTGGAGGTGTCGGGTTCGGTGGCCGACCGTTACCGCAATCAGGCGGCCGCCGTGCAGGTGTCGTTCGTGTTCGATGCGCTCTGCATAGCATCGTCCGGCGAGCGCGACATCCGTAACAGCAATTCGCAGAGGCTGCATAGCGAGATCGCCATACTCAAAATGTGCAATCTCTCGCCACTCAAGCTCTCGGGTGGCTCACAGACTACCGCATATACATTGCCGTCGATAACCGGCGCGTCGTCGGCTCCGGCTCCTCAGCCGCCCGCATCGGCTCAACCTCCCCGACCGTCCGCCCCCGTCGCTCCCTCCGCCCCGTCGCCCGAACCGGCCGTCCGCCCCCGGCAACAGTCAGAGACTCCGGTAGCGAAAGAGACGCCTGTTAATACTGTAACGCCTCCGGTTGCGCCACCTAAGCCATCTGAGCCTCGGATGCCGTCGTCGGCAAGCCGTAATTCTCCTTTGGGGCTCTCCATAGGCACCATGATAAGCGACGCGAGCAAAAGACAGCCTGTCGCCGAAGAATCGTCTTCCGACAATGCCGGTATGCCGGTATGCAAAATAGCCGATAACGACATCACCGCCGTCATGGAGGGGTGTAAGGCATACGCCGCCGAGCTCATGGAGCGGCGCCCGAGGCTCGCCATGGCCTTTAACTCTGCCAAGATAGAGGACGGAGCGGTGGTGCTGACACTGAACAGCAAGATAGTAGAGCAGGAGATAGTGCAGAGCAAGCACGAGTTCGTTGTCAGGCTCATGGCCTTGTCGGGAGTCAGCGAGCTCGATATCGCTACTGTTGTCGATGAGACGATAGAGGAGGTCAAGACGATTCTTGTGAAAGACGAAGACAAGCTGAAATTCCTGTCGGAGAAGAACGGCGCCATGAAGCAGTTGTGCTCGGAGCTCAATCTCGACTTCTGTTGATCGGTTCATGGAGCACCTGTTATTGCAGGCGTAAACGAAGCCGCTATCGCCTCCTTGTCTGCGAACGTGGGTATAACGCCACGAAGTGACGAGGGGGGGTGTACCCGTAAAAAGGGCCATTCGTTTACGTGAGCCGCTTTACGTAAACCCCGAGTCTAAAAAGGTCTACGCGGGTGCCTAGCCCGTTTTTGCAAACTGATATTACGGCTCCATCGCTACCCGTAGATACACCTCAAGGCGATGCGGCTTTTTGTCGATAAAGGCGTATGTCTCCGATGCCGCCGATTATATCCGTTGCATCGCTTTTACTATGACATAGTTCGTAAAATCTAATATGTACGCTGCAACATCGGTCTCCGACCCCGGAGCACACCGTTCTACGACGGTTCGATATATTGAAAAAACTTTTATCCGATACCGGTCCGGCTCATCGCAATACCGAGGCTATCACATTGTCGGGGATGGATTTGCTCCGACCCTGCCATACATAGCCGCCTCTGCTGTCGATCAATACGGAGAAAGGCACGTAGCGTACCCCGTAATCGGCGAAGCTCTTGCCGTCGGCGTCGATAGCCACGGAGAAACGCGGAGCCTCGCCGCTGAAGAACGAACGAGTGGTCTGCTCGTTGTCGCCGCTGATCAATACCACGTCTATCTTACCACGATATTTGTCCGCAAATGCCGATAGCGTCTCTATCTGCGACAGACTTTGATTCCCGGATGATACGAAGAATTCGACGAGAACGGGTTTGCCTTTGTCCGAAGGACCGCCGTATATGTATTTCGATACCGTCAGTTTCGGGGCCTTCTCTCCCGACACAAGACGTTGCGCCGAGGCCGAAAACGCGCACAATACAAGTGCGATCAGAAATGCGAAACGTTTCATAAGCATAATATTCCCCCTCTTTAGTTTTTCGACGGACGCCTCAATAGTCGTGCCACATCGGTGATTTCCGATATGCAGGCTTGTATGTCGCTACACTTGTTGCAGCTCTATAAGTCTGCGGTAGGAGCCTTCGGCGGCCATCAGCTCGTCGTGCGTGCCTTGCTCCGCTATGCGCCCTTTGTCTATAACTATTATCTTGTCGGCATGTTGTATGGTGCTAAGGCGATGGGCTATCACCAGAGAGGTGCGCCCTGTCAGTATCGACGATAGTGCGTCCTGTACGAGTCTTTCGCTTTCGGTGTCGAGAGCGGACGTGGCCTCGTCGAGTATTAGTAGTTGCGGATCGCGCAACACGGCGCGCGCTATGCTGAGACGCTGGCGTTGTCCACCCGATAGTTTGGTGCCGCGGTCGCCTATGTTGGTGGCATAGCCGGACTCTGTCTCCATTATGAAGTCGTGGGCGTTAGCCACACGTGCTGCAGCCTCCACCTCGGAAAAAGCGCTGGCGGTGTCGCCCAAGCGTATGTTTTGTTCTATGGTGTCGTTGAATAGCACCACCTCTTGCGATACTATGCCCATGAAGGAGCGCAACGACTCGAGGCGGTAGTCTTTGATGTCGACTCCGTCTAAGAGTATCTGACCCTCGGTGACGTCGTAGAAGCGCGGTATGAGGTCGGCTATTGTCGATTTGCCGCCGCCGGAACTCCCGACAAGGGCCACCGTCTCACCCTTGTTTATAGTGAAGCTGATGTCGTGTAACACCTCCTTGTCTTCATACGAAAAGCACACGTTGCGGAACTCTATGCTCTCCTTTATGCCTTCGGCCTCTATGGGGTCTTTGCGGTCGAGCACCTCCGGGGTCATGTCTATCAGCTCTATCACGCGGTCGCCGGCCGCCAGTCCCTGATGTATGGTGCTGAACGAGTCGGCCACCGAACGGGCGGGACGTGTCACCTGCGAGAACATGGCAAGATAGGCCAGAAAGGCTCCGGCGTCGAGCTGGCCATCCACTACCATTCCGCCTCCGTATACGAGTATCACGGCCACTGCCGACACGCCGAGAAACTCCGACATGGGCGAGGCCATTTGCTGGCGTGTTGCCATGGAGCGCATTATGGAGGAGAACCTCCGGTTGACCGCCGTGAATTTGTCTATGACGTAACCGACCGCGTTATAGGATTTTATCACCTTGACGCCGCTAAGCGATTCTTCGGCTATGGAGACCATCTCGCCCAGCTCTTCCTGTGCCTGACGGGCGCTTCGTCGCAGGCGTTTGACGATGAAGCCTATGATGAGAGCCGTGAATGGAAGCATACACAACACGAATACGGTCAGACGTCCCGATATGGCTATCAGAGCCACGAAATAGCCTATTATGAGGGCCGGCTCTTTGAACGCCACCTGCAATGTGTTGGTGACGCAGAACTGAACGACGTTGATGTCGGACGTCAGCTTGGAGATGATGTCGCCTTTGCGTTCGTTAGAGAAGAAACGCACGTTGAGCCTCATGACATTGCGATACAGTGCGTCGCGTAGATTCTGCAACGTGTGTATGCGGAAATTCTCCATTATCTTCTGCGAGGCGAAACGGAACGCATTGCTTAGCAACACCGACACCACCACTACGCCGGCAAGGAACCTCAATACGTCGGGGAGCGAATATTCGGCACCGAAACGGAGGTAGATAGTATATTTGAGCAGATCTTCCAGATACTCTGGCTTCAATGCGAACTTTGGCATGGAGGTAACGGCGCGCGTCATGGCCTCGCCGTCGAACAATGTGTTGAGAAGCGGTATTATGAGCGTGAAAGTGAGCGTGTTGAACACTGCATGCAACACCACGCAGAAAAAATACGGAACAGCGTAGACGCCTACCGGGCTGGCGAACTTGAATATCCTTAAGAATGTCTTCATTCGAGAGTTTTTGTGTTATGGCAAGCCGTCGCCCGCCGCAGTTATCACCGAATCCGTTTCCGTCGCAAAGCCCTATTAAGGTCATATGCGGCGGTCGGTACTGGACTGGCCGCATGCCATGTGGCGACGGGCAACCGAGGGTTAAAGGAACGAATAGTTGCGCGAATAACCGAGCATCTGTTCCGTGTAATCGTCGGGATAGCTTATCTTTATATCGGCGATCTGCTCCTCTTTTTCGGGGTCTGCTATTTTACCGTCTTTATCTACCGGGGTGAATACGGGGTTGACGAAGCCGCTGTACGGGGCTATGTCGAGTTTCGCGAAGCGTTCGAGCACTTCGTTGTGTAGCTCCGGATCGACTGTCACGCCGTAATCTTCCACCAGCCTGCGGCCCGCCTCGAAGTCGCCCTCGCTCTTGATGCGCTGAACCTCGCGGAGCAATTCGCCGAAAAGGTCCCGCAGCTTGTCGTAGTCGTTGATAACCACGTATTTTTTGCCGTTTTCGGGTATTACGAACTCTATCACGTTGTCGTCCTTGCCGTGTTCGTAACACCACCGCGCTATGAGCTGGCGGTCGCGCATGTGGGCCTCGGCTATGTTCTTGCCAGGCTCTATGCGGGTGAGCTGGCCCATTATGCCGTTGAATATGGCGTTGTAGTAACCCGCTTTCATCACGTCTTTGTTCGGTACTATGCCTAACTCCACGAGCTTGTCGTCGCCGAGATAGTAGAGCGCGAAAAGGTCGGCGCGGGCCTCTTCCAGAGTAGAGCCGTAGTTTTTGAGCTCGTCGCCTTTTATGCCCGGAGCCAGTTTGCCGGAGCCGTGTCCGAGACACTCGTGCATGTCGGTGTGCAGGTCGCCGGCCAAAGCGCCGTATTTGCGGGCCAGCTCCTTGTCTTCGTCGCGGAGGGTGAATTCGTCGGCGAAACCATTGCCCTCGGCCACTTCGTTATAGGCGTGGGTTATGTTCTGTATGGTTACCGACTTGGAGCCGTGGTCGCGACGAATCCAGTCCGAGTTGGGCAGGTTGATGCCTATGGGAGTGGCGGGGTAGGCGTCGCCGCCTAATTGCGCCACCGTTATGACCTTGGCCGATACACCTTTGACCTCCTCTTTCTTGTAGGCGGAGTCTACGGGTGAGTTATCTTCGAACCACTGAGCGTTGCGGCTCAATACCTCGGTGCGTTTGGTGGCCTCTATGTTCTTGAAGTTGACGTTGGCCTCCCACGATCCTTTGTAGCCGAGCGGGTCGCCGTAGCTCTCTATGAAGCCGTTGACGAAGTCGACCTGACTGTCGCCGTCCTCCAGCCAAAGTATGCTGTAACGGTCGAACTCCTTGAGATCGCCGCTCTTATAATAAGAGACGAGAGCCTCTATCGTGGCTTTCTGTGCGGGGTTCTCCGCCACTGTCGCGGCCTTTTCGAGCCAGTAGGTTATCTTCTCTATGGCAGGGGAGTAGGTGCCGTCCAAGCGCCACACCTCCTCGTATATTTTGCCGTCGCGTTTGACGAGTCGGCTGTTGAGCCCCGCCATGACAGGCCGGGGATCGGTGCTGTCGACAAGGGAGGCGTAGTACTCTTCGGCCTCTTTCTGGGTCACTCCGTCGTAGTAGTTGTTGGCCGACGATGTCACCATGTCGATGCCGTCGCTTTGGTCACAGGTGGAACGGTAGAGCTCGGGATCGAATATGGCCGGTTTGATGAGGGCTAAAAGCTCTTCCTTGCCGTTGAGCGACGGGGTGGATGCAGCCAAGCTGTCGAAATAGCTTTCGGTGAATCCGGGGACGAATTTGTCGTTAGAATAGTGGTGGTGTATGCCGTTTGCGAACCATACCTTTTTCAGGTATTTCTCGAACGCCTTGAAACGCGGATCGTTATTGTCGCCTCCGTAAGAGAGATATATCTCCTCGAGCGTCTTCCGTATTGGCAGGTTGAGGGCGAATTTCTGATCGTACAGTATGTCGCGTCCGCACAACGCCGCCTGCGACAGGTAATAGACCAGCTTTTTCTGTCTTAGCGACAGCGAGTCGAAGTCGGGCACCTGATAACGCAACACCTTCACGTCGTCGAACCTGTCTATCTGCCATTTGAAATCCTGCACATCCATCTTGTCGTCGTTTTGTCGGCCGCACCCTGCCGTAAGGAGCAATGCGGCGCATATCAACACACCTTTTTTCATCTTATACGTTATTATCCTGAGAGCGTTTAACCGAAAAATACCTATCTTTGCATTAAGATATGTTTCGCTTAGGCAAGGCCGGAGGTAATTTAGCCCGACTGTCGGGTATTGTGCCTTGCCGCCGCCCTATTTTTACGACAAATATACGAAAATATGACTAAATATACACTCTCCGAGGTCAAAACGGCTACGGACCGCAAACGATTCCTCGATATGGTGGACGGAATATATGCCGGTTGCAACGCCTACATCAGACCTTGGGATCACGATATAGAGGGTGTTTTCGACCCCGGAAAGAACAGGCTTTTCGAGGATGGCGAGGCCATAAGGTGGTTGCTCTGCGACCAAAACGGCGTAGTAGTGGGCCGTATAGCCGCTTTTTACAACCGCAAGAGCGCTTCTCAGACCGCAGAGCAGCCTACGGGCGGATGCGGCTTTTTCGAGTGCATAGACTCTGGCGAGGCGGCCGCCGTACTTTTCGACGCGGCGCGCGAATGGCTCGCAGCCCGCGGCATGGAGGCCATGGACGGCCCTGTCAACTTCGGGACGCGCGATACATGGTGGGGGCTGTTGGTGGACGGTTTTTACCCTCCCATCTACGGCATGAACTACAATCATCCCTATTATAAACATCTGTTCGAAGATTACGGCTTCAGAAACTATTTCGATCAATACTCGTTCCGGCGCGACATGGTCGGTGACGATCTCAACCAAGCGGTGTTCAACAAGGCCGGACGTTTGGAGCAGAACCCCGACTACGAGTTCCGTTCGTTGCGTAAAAAAGAGCTAGCCGCCGCCGGGGAGAATTTCCGTAACATATACAACAAGGCGTGGGCCGGTTTCAACGGTGTATCTCCCATGACCGAGGAGCAGGCGCGCGAGCTGATGAGGTCGTTGAAGCCCATAATAGATCCGAGGCTGATAGTTTTCGCCTACTATAAAGGCGAGCCTATAGGTTTCTTCGTCAACGTGCCAGATATAAACGGCGCAATACGCCACCTGCACGGCAAGTTCGGTTTCTGGTCGAAGCTCAAATTCATGTATCACCTGAAGGTGAAACGTTCGTGCCGTACCGTCATGGGGCTTGTTTTCGGCGTTCTGCCCGAGTTTCAGGGCAAGGGCATAGAGTCGGGTATGATAGGCTATTTCAAGAAGGTGGCCGACAGTATACGCGGCAGTTACGATGCACTTGAGCTGGTATGGGTAGGCGACTTCAATCCTCTTATGATTAGAATGGTTGAGAGCTATGTGGTGGCTCGGAGATATAAAACCCATACCACCTACCGTTACCTGTTCGACAGGGACAAACCTTTCGTGAGATGTCCGCGGGTGTCGAGGAGCCGCAAAGTCGAATCGGAACTGGACGACAGACAAAACGGTTAAGCGATGAACCTGCTCGATATAATATTCCTCTTTCTGTTTCTCTATGCCCTCGTCAAAGGCTATAGGGCGGGGTTGATACTCGAATTGTGCGGGATAGTGGGGGTCATAGCGGCGGCCTATATATCGTATCGTTTGGCCGACGATATAGCCGTTACGTTGTTTCCGTCGTTCTCGTTCAATTATCCGTTTTCGTTCGTCATAGTCTTCGTGGCGGTGCTCGCAGTGATAGGGATGGCGGCGCGTGTGGTAAGCCGGGTCATCAACTTCACCGGCATGGGCATGATAAACAAGATGTGCGGCGCCGTGGCCTCGTTTCTCAAGATGGCTATAGTGCTGGCGGTGTTCGTGGCGCTATTCAACGGTCTCAACAACATGACGGGATGGATAAAGCGCGACAGGCTTCGTAAGTCGGTAGGCTATACCACGTTGCTGTCGCTATCCGAGACATTCTTCCCGCGCATAGATTTCAAAGGGCCGGGTATGTCGGAGGAGATATTGCGCGGCATATCGGAACAGTTGGGTACCGGTACCCTCTTCGTGGAGGGCGATTCCGTGCGTGTAAGGGAACGCGGGAAAGGGCCGTCGCCGCTCGACAGCGTAATAGAGGAGTTGCGTCGTAAGGCGGCCGATACATCGCTCTCCGATTCTGCAGGAGTGTCGGTCGCTACCATAGATATAGACAGCATCGTGTCTAAAGGCGGCGATAAGATAGACCGTATCATAAACATTATCGCCGAATGAGAGGTATAGTCACCAAAAGCACCGGTAGCTGGTACGAGGTGGAGTGCGAGGACGGACTGTTGCTGAAATGCCGTCTGCGGGGACGCTTGCGTTTGGAGGGGGTGCGTACTACCAATCCTTTGGCCGTAGGCGACATAGTGACATTGGAGTACGAGGGGGCCGCCGACGCCGGCAGGGGTGTGATAACGGCTTTGGAGCCGCGCCGCAACTACATAATACGCCGCTCTACCAATCTGTCGAAAGAGTCGCATATCATAGCGGCCAACATCGACACCCTTTTTTTGGTGGCGACGCTCGATTTTCCGCCGGTAAGTCTCGAATTCATCGACCGTTTTCTGGTTACGGCGCGTGTGTATCATGTGCCTGTAACGATAGTGCTCAACAAGATGGATATGTTCGACGACGAGCGTTTCCGTCCTTTCGTCGATAATTTCCGTTCTATTTACGAGCGGGCCGGTTATCGCGTAGTGGAGTGTTCGGCGCGCGAGGGGCGGGGTACGGACGTCATAAAAGAGATGATGAAAGGTGGCGTGTCGCTCTTTTCGGGCAATTCGGGAGTGGGCAAGTCCACGCTTATAAATGCCGTGGCGCCGCATGTTCAGGCGCGTGTGGGCGATATATCCGCGGCCCATTTCAAAGGACGCCACACAACCACCTTCTACGAGATGTTCAAATTGCCGGAGGGGGGATACATAATAGATACGCCGGGCATAAAGGGTTTCGGCCTGATCGATATAGAGCCGGAGGAGGTGGCCCGCTATATGCCCGACCTATTCGAGCTTAGCGCCGGGTGCCGTTTTTACAACTGCACTCACACGCACGAGCCCGGATGCGCGGTCAAAGCGGCCGTGGAGAGCGGAGACCTTTCGGAGGAGCGTTACTCCAGCTACCTTAAAATGGTGGAGAAGGACGGGAAATACAGATCATAGCATGGAAAGACTGACCAAACAATTTCTGCGACACGTGGGGCAGACTTCGCCCGCGCCTATGGGCATAACGGTGGAGCGAGCCGAAGAGATATACCTCTACACCCCTGACGGACGACGATACATTGACCTTATCTCGGGGGTTTCGGTCAGCAACGTGGGCCACTCCAATCCGGCAGTGGTGGAGGCTGTCAAGCGACAGGCCGACAGCTATATGCACCTGATGGTCTACGGCGAGATGATCGAGAGTCCGCAGGTGGAGCTCGCCACCGCCATACTTCGTCACACGCCCGGGTCCATAGACTGTCTCTATTTCGTTAACTCCGGAAGCGAAGCTATAGAGGGGGCGTTGAAGCTGGCCAAACGATACACCGGTCGCACCGAGCTGGTCTCGTTCCGTAACGCCTATCACGGCTCTACGCACGGTGCTCTGTCCATGATGGGAAGCGAATATTACAAAACGGCTTTCCGCCCGCTGCTCCCCGACGTAAGACAGATAGAGTTCAACGATATGGCGGCGTTGGAGACGATAACCGAAAAGACGGCGGCGGTGCTCATAGAACCTATACAGGGCGAGGGCGGTTACGTGGCTTCGTCACCTGAATTTCTCGCCGCATTGCGCGAACGTTGCGACCGCACCGGCGCCATGCTTCTTTTCGACGAGATACAGAGCGGTTTCGGGCGTACGGGTGCCATATTCGCATGGCAACGTTACGGGGTGGCTCCCGATATAATCTGTATGGCGAAAGCCATGGGTGGAGGCATGCCCATAGGCGGTTTCGCAGCCTCGTACGACGTGATGAAGACGCTTACGTTCGATCCGGTGCTCGGTCATATAACCACTTTCGGCGGTCACCCCGTGTGCTGCGCGGCCGGACTTGCGGCATTGAAGTATATAGAAGATAACGCTTTGGCCGAGTCGGTCTCTGCCAAGGAGCGGTTGTTCCGCTCTTTGCTCTCCGATTTGCCGCACCTGAAAGAGATACGTAGCGTGGGGCTAATGATAGCTCTCGATTTCGGAGACGAAGTTTTCCGTGAGAAGGTCACGTCGGAGTGCGTGGCCCGCGGGCTCGTCACCGAAAGTTTTCTGTTCTGCCCCACGGCCATGCGCATAGCGCCGCCTCTGACCATAACGGAGGAGCAGATACGCGAGGTGTGCGGAATAGTGCGTGAAGTCGTGGAGAGAGAGGCATAGCCTCTTCTGTATTTCTATTTCGGTCGTTGACGATATGTAGGGCTGTATTCTGGTAGCTATTTGTCCGGCCTTGCAAAGTAGGGCCTTTCTGCTTTGCAGCGAGGCGCGTAGGTAGTTTTCTCGACATGTCGATATCTGTCGGAATCCTGTTGAAAAGGTGTTGAAAAACGGTTTGTACGGTGTAGATATATGCCTGTACGAATTAAGTGCAGGCGGTAATGATTCTGTATAAACTTATTGCGGTTTCTCGCGGGAGGTGCCGTAAACATCTTATCGCCTTGTTGCACGGTTTTCTGTGGCTTATGGTTAATGCGTTGTTCGGCCGGTTCGGTTTTGTCGAATGGAGATATAAAAAAATCCGACCGGTCGGGGTCGGATTATAAAACGGTAAGCTGGGTGTTATTCGCCGTCTTTGTTGTGGCGTTTGACCAGATATATTTTCGATTCGGTGCCTGATAGCAGGCGTTTTATATTCTTGCGGTGGGTCAATATCAATAATACCGCCACCACTATCCCGAATATTACCATTTTGATATCCTCATGACGCAGGGCCAATATGATGGGAAAACATATCGCGCCTATTATCGACCCGAGCGATACGTAATGGCTTACGGCGAGCACTATTATGAATACGCCGAGGGCCAGCAATGTGGGTACGGTAGCTACGGCGACCATCGTTCCTGCTATTGTCGCCACGCCTTTCCCTCCTTTGAATCCGGCGAACACGGGGAATATGTGTCCTATCACCACCGCTACGATAAGGAACATCTGCAACGTGAACAGTTCGGCGCTGTCTGCCGCATAGCAGTTGAAGCGCATGGCTATTAGCGATAATTTGACGGCGGCGAAGCCTTTCAGAAAGTCTATGGCGAACACCGGAAGCGCCGCTCTGCGACCCAATACGCGCAGTGTGTTGGTGGCCCCTGCATTGTGGCTTCCGTGACGCCGTACATCCACACCGTAGAAGCGTTTGCCTATCCATACCGAACTGGGGATGGAGCCTAACAGATATGCCGTTATTACCAATATTATATTAAGTAGCATCTTCTCTATAATTTTCGTGAAAATGAAATTGTCTTGTAAATTCTTGTGCCGATTCCGGTTCGTATAAGTCCTACGACCTTGTATTAGGGTGGGGCCGTACGGAACCGTATTAACGCTGCAAAGATACGAATAAGCCGAATACAAAAGCAAACTTGTTTGATTTTGTTGAGGTGGAGTATCTAAGACGAAGTCAAAGATACGAATAAGCCGAATACAAAAGCAAACTTGTTTGATTTTGCCAAAGGCGAAGTATCTAAGACGAAGTCGACGATTACGAGTAAGGCAAATACAAAAATAATCTTGTTCGTGTTTTCAGCCAAGGTATCAGAGACCGATCCTGAGACCCTACATGCTCGCTTCTGCGGCTACGGAGCAGTGCGCTTCGTCGTCTTTGCCGTATATCTTAAGCGACATCTTCTTGACTATCACTACGAAGAAGCCTGTGAGTATGAGGTTGAACACTATAGTGAGCAATGATATGATAAGAAGCGGTCCTCCCAATCCGTAACCTATGGCTATGAATATGATGCCTGCGCCTACCTCGCCTCGGGTAAACATGCCGATAGACAGGGCGAGACGTTCTCTTAACGGGCGATCGCGGTAGAAGAAGACGGGAACCAGTTTTCCGAGGTTGGAGAGGGTGGTTACTATAACCACGTTCAGGGCTATCATTCCCCAGCTCATCTGCGGTATGCCGGCTATGGTCGTGGTAGAGACGGCGGCATCGAGGTCTATTCCGATGAAAAGGGGCGTGCTCAAGCCCACCAACAGCATGAACAGGTATGATATGCCGGTGGATATTTTGTGTTCCAACCCGCTCTCCGTGTGGTGCGACGTGTGCATTATCATACCGAGCACGAATGCCGGTAGCAACACCTCTATATGTATGGCGCTGTCGACTCCGAACTTATATTTGGTAAAGAGGTAGAGTCCCTGAAAAACTGCGACAAGCCCTATGGAGTATAAAACCAGCGCCCACCAGCTTTGGTTGAACTTGTGCTTTTTGAGCCTTTTCCATCCCACTATCAGTAATGTGGCGACCACTGCGAGGATGACGAGCAACTGCCATTTGAGACCTATCATCATCACCTGCAGGGGTATCATGAGCAATATTGTGTCGAGGTCGTCGAATATGGCCAGCACCTGTGTCTTTTTGTATATCCATTTTCCTGCGAGCCCGGCCCCGGCCAACATGGTGAAGAGTATGCCTGCGGAGGTAGGCGCGGCGAAACGGCTCAAAAGTAGCGTCTCTTTCCATGCGTCCCAATCGGAGAAGGCGCCGTCGGGCAATAACCACATGTAGTAGAGGGCTATCATCAGCCACGGCGCGGCGGCAGTGGCCATAGCTATGAAATAGTCGGTCGTATAGCTTCGCCAAAGGCTCTTGTCGAGTTCGAATTCGCGCCCGACGTTTATCATGATGTAGGCCAGACAGATGAAAAGCAATGTGTCTATCCCGTACTTGACGTTGCCGTAAACGTCCTTACCCAATTCTGCGGGGATTATCTGGGAAAAGATTAGACCTACTATGAGAAAAACGGAGAACAGAACTATTTTCTTCACTGGGATAAGTTTAATTTTGCCGTAAAGATAGTGATAAATTCGCTAATAGCCCTATAAATTGTTTGCCGAAGATGCGGAGCTGTCTTTTACGGGTGCGTGTATGGGTATTCCCCACGGGCCGAACTGTAGTAGTATCGTCCCGATAGTGGTTTTCCGGAGTCATTTTAGTCCGCATATGGCATTTTATCGAATGCTGTGTTGTCGAATGCGGAAAAACTGCGTACATTTGCGGGGTGAACGGTCGGTCGTACCGGGCACCAAAATTGACGGAACTATAATAAAACGTTTATAATATGAAAATTACAGCAATCGTTTCGGCAGCCCTTATAATGGCGGCGGCCACCGCATGCACCGGAGGTAAGACCGGCTCGGTATCTATTAAGACATCTAAGGACTCGCTCTCTTACGCGATAGGCGTGTCTATGGGCTCGCAGCTCAAGTCGTGGGGTTTCCTCGAGGCCGATATAGATCCGGATGTCGTTACCGGCGGCATGAAAGACGCTTTCTTTGGCGATCAGACCGAAATATCGGCACAGGAGGCGGGAGAAGCCATGCAGCAATACATTATGGTAGTTATTCCCAAGCGTAACAGGGATAACAGTATCAAATTCCTCGAAGAGGCTCAGAAAGAGGCCGGTGCGCAGGTTACTCCCTCCGGTATCGTATATGTGATAGTGGAAGAGGGTAATGTCGATCTCAAACCGACTCTTCAGGATACGGTTACCGTAGATTACGAAGGTAAGCTGTTCGACGGTAAGGTGTTCGATTCGTCTATCGAACGCGGCGTGCCTGCCACATTCCCCTTGAACGGCGTTATAGACGGCTGGAAAGAGGGTATGCAGCTGGTAGGCGAGGGCGGTCACATCAAATTGTGGATTCCGTCCAATCTGGCATACGGCGAGTATGGTTCAGGTCCTATCGGAAGCAATCAGGCGCTCTTCTTCGACGTGACGCTCAAGAAGGTCGATCGTGCCAAATAAGTTCTGCGTTTTCGATAAAACAGGGGAGGCTGCATGTTTCCCCTGTTTCGTTTCCGGCGTTTTTCGGATCTTGTGTCGTATCTGTTTGTAACATAGTGTGTTGGTGCGCGGTGCGTAATCGTGCTTACGTGTGTTTTCGTATAAAATGACGGTATGTTTGCGAGGAGTGCGATAAAACAGTATATTTGCATCGAATTTCAATATAGAGGGTCTCGATGAAGTGGAGCCGTACCACTAAAAACGGGGCAGATCCGAAAAGCCTGAGTGTAGGAGAAACTTTTTAATGTTCTTATTTATTATGAATTTTATTAACACTTTCATCGATGTTCTGAAGAACAAGTACGCTACTTTTTCAGGGAGGGCAAGACGTGCCGAGTATTGGCAGTATATTGCAGTGTACTGCGTTATCTACATCATTCTTTCGATTATTGACGTATTGTTGGCCAAACTGTTGGGCTTTGCGATATTGTCGAACCTTTTCGCACTCGCGGCACTGGTTCCCACGCTGGCAGTTACCGTACGTCGTATGCACGATGTGTCTAAACCGGGTTGGTTCCTTATAATTCCCATTTACAACATTATTCTCGCTCTTACTCCCGGTGTGATCGGCGATAACAAATACGGTAAAGATCCTAAAGCTATCGCATAACACCTTACCGATAACATGTCGGAGCCGTTGAGGTTGCCGACTAAACGATAAAGTCACCGCAACATAACAGTGCGGTGACTTTTTTATGGGCATGGCGTTTGGGGGAGGATGCCGAAAATAGACGGGATTTCGCTGCCGGTGGTGTGGTTGCGATGTTCGTCGATGGTGTCGGTTCAGTCGCCGAAATACCAACGTTTTCGATAAGCCGAGCGCAGAAGCAAATGAAATTTGATTATGCCGAGGCG